>NZ_JBOFBG010000054.1:0-37707 GCF_051594305.1 Paenibacillus sp. IHBB 3054
CATGATCACCCGCATCATGACTACGGTATCCAGATATTACATTGTTTATTTTTATCGCATAATGGCGCGGTTTTATATTCAAGATAGTACATTACTTACACCGAAAAATGTATCTGATTTTTAATTATTGTGGGAAGGATGTGGGAAATCCCACAAAGGAGAAACCCGGGATTAATCCCCCGGGTCGTCCACTTTCAAGATATCCTTAAAAGGTATTTTCATGGTGTTGTCATATCCCTTTCGGATATGTATGCATTGCGTCTGGCCATCCAGTTCCATGACTTCACCTTTAATTGGTTCTTGCCTCCATGCGAATAATATAACAGTCTTTTTATTATCGCAAGCTTCTCGTAATTTCTCTGCAATTTCTGCCTGAGTGAAATCATCCAACTTTGGGCGGATGTCATTGATCTTCTTGCTTTTAGACGGCTTAGGAACTGCTGTCATACGCATCACCCTTTCTTGTAGTATATTTGGATTATACACAAACATACGTTCCCATTTCAATACCTTAATACAGTTAATTATTGGATTTTGCTAGAAAGGATTCTTGTAGATTACTTTCGAATTCAATGAATTCACCAACAATTACTCTTAGTTCTTCTTTAAATATTTTTTGGTTAGGTAAATTTTCCTGTTCGAGACGCCAGAGGAGATACATTAAGTCCGATTTCATTTTCGCGGCATAAGACAAGTCGTTCAGATCAATTTCTCTCATTAATTCACCTCATGATGGTTGTGTGATATAATTCGCTCGAATAGCAACCTAACTGAGAGGAGCACTGACAGCTTGCGCGTAACTCGCGGAAGATGTCTACTCCAGGACTTGATCGACAGTAAAGGCTGGACTCAAGCAGAGTATGCCAAACGATCCGGTCGGCCCAAACGTATCATCTCCCATTTTTGCAATAATGAGAGAATAATGAAACCGGAAGACGAATATGCTGCATCTCTCATATTCAACTGTAGGATGGAAGATTTACACGAATGGATTGTCGTGCGTGACGACAAGGAGTAGGCTGTGCGGAAATCCGCACTTCCCTACTTCGAACGGGAGCATTTTGCTCTCGAATTCATTTTAAACTGTTGCTGGAATATTTTGTGTCACTAAATGTCGAAACTTGTTTCGGTAATTAAATACAAAGTTTTACAGTCAGGACCAAATTCATTTAACAAGGGGTGACTGCGTTTGGATCAACAAGCCGCTATAGAGAAACTAGCGAAGGAAATGATGGAGCGATATCTGGATAAAAGTGACGGGAGATTTCGCCGGGCCGCAGCGCTCGGGAAAATAGAATCTATTACCGAAAGCGACCGGACGCCATTCGCGAAGGTGAGGGATATAAAGATTGTACTGGCAGCATTGAATAGCGCAGATAGCACTGCCGAATAAAATCATAATGTTATTGACCGTATCTGCTGCTTAACAAAAACCCCCAGGGATATCCGATATCCCTGGGGGTTTGCTATGTAATCACACCAATAAGATCATCTATTTTGACCCAATCGTAATCATCTTCAAGCTGCAGCTTGATCCGTCTAAGTTGCCTATCTACCTTAAGCACCATACCACGAAGTTTAATGTCTTGCTCCAGGTTAAAGAGATTTACGGTGATCTGCTGTCGCTGCTGCATGGAGTATATAAGTGCCTGGTCAATCAGTTCCCATTCTTGTGCGTCCAGCACCGGCATTTTCCGATCCCGCCAACCTTGCTCCTGCTCATCATTAATAATCCGGCGTTTGTGCTCCGGGAGCATCATCCGACTACAATCAAATATACTGTTCAGCTTATCTGCCATATCGCCCTACCTCCTCAGTAATATTGCCAATAATCTGTATTGCCTGCTGCAGGTGTTTGCTGTGGCTTCCTCGGTCCAGTCAGTTCCTCTTCATCATATCGTGTATCTCTTTCCCATCCCTCGATAATAACGGCCGTCTCCACGGGCAGGGAGTGGTTCCATTCAATGTAATTATGCTCAACCAATTGCTGCATACCTGTTTTGATTGGCCCTGGTAGTCGTCCACTTAATCGCTCCAACTCCGGCAGTGTTGGCATCCTCCGGAAGTGTCCACTAAAGTGATACATAATCCTCAACAGCTTACGTGGTGTATCATCAAGCATGTTTTATCACCCGCAATGTTCGTGACGCATGTCCCTGACGCTCGATATACCCCTTTGCTTGCAATTGATTAAGCAGGCTTTGGGTGGTCGAACTGGATGTCAGACCGACTTCCTTCATGATCTCCCGGACGGTCGGTGGATACCCGCGCTCACCTGATAGTTTTACGATTGCCTGCAGCGTCGCCCGCTGTCGTTGGGTTAAATAATTCATGAAGCTGTCACTCCTTTCTTCGTCGGCTGCCAAGCTAATATATTCGATTCGCGAAAGGCCCGCGGTGCACCGGAACCAATATCAGTCGCCCGGATTAGTCCGTCCCGCACCCCATGCACTTCAATATTCCGTTGAGTTATCTTTCCCGAGCGATCCAGATATACGATCTCGATGATTTTACCAGCCTCAATCTTCATAGGATCATCCTCCAATATAGGAACGTTTGTTTGTATTATAACCAAACATATGTTCTTAAATCAACAAGAAAAAAGCCCCTGCGCTGGCAGAGGCTTACCGGTGCTTCCGGATTTGGTAAATTTATAATATCAGTTCGAGCTACACTTGTCTATTCCTTCGTTGTCCCGTCCCGCTTGCTGAACGCCAGTTCAAACAGCCCCGTTGCTGACAGCCCAGCCAGCGCCCCGGACCAGAGCCGCAGCGCCATGGGAAGGTCAGTGAACGGATAGGCTACCAAACCAATCAGCAGGCCTACCAGCAAGCCTACGACAGGAACCATATTCTTTGGAATGTTGACGGCGTTCTTGACGAACTGCACGGCGGCCAACACAAATACGGCCAACACCGAAGCGAAGGCCAGAACATCTGTTAAATTTTGATTATTCATCTTATTTATCCCCCTCATGAATCGTAGTTAATAAGCCTGCTCGATCGAGCACCGTCAGGATCCGGTAGAAATCCTGGCTTCCGCCTTCAGGTGTATCGATCAAACCAGCGTTGACGGCAGCTTTTACGGCAGGCTGAGCCCATTCAGGGGCCTTGATCGATGCCCTGTCTTCCAGCTTGCTCACTCGCTCAGTTACTTTACTCTTGGACAGCCCAGATACCACGGCAGCCAACTCCTTAACCTCTGACCGTAATGCGGCCAATTCCTGCTTCTCTGCTTGGGACAATTCTTCCGCCTCCTCTTGTAATTTATCGATCACCGCATAAGCTGCAGCAATCTGAGCCTTTGATGGCTCCCGGCCAATACGCAGCTGTGTTGTAGACAGACCAAAGACCATTTGCAGATGTGGCATATCTTTAAACGTCCGCCAGTCGCCACCCCACTCAAACCCGAGCTTCTTGGCCTCCTCAACCACCTCAGACCAGTCCGGCAGGCTGTCCTTGTCACCATCCCGCAGGGTATCCCAGGATACTGAACGTCCATCAGGCAGGAGCAATGCAAAGTCAATCGCCCAGCCGAAATTATGATTACTGTAGCCGCCGCGGGCTTTCGTGACAACTTGCTCATTTGGCTGCGCGGCCACATAAGACAAACCGACTGCAGCAAGCTGCTGCGATGTCCGTCCTTTTGCGTATAGTCCATCCTGCTCGGCATACGTCCTAAGCCCCTGGGTAATGACAACATTGACACCACGAGCATAGCAGCGCTCAATGAGCGCCACCGTAGCCGCTTCAATGACCTGCTGCAGCCCAACAATCCGAGCTTTCGATTTAAGCTTCACCTGATCTAAAGTAAGCATTACAGGCCTCCTTTGAATAAGAACGCGATAATGGCGAAAACTGTACCGCCAAGCACATATTTCAGCAGATCGATGTACACCTTCCGCTCTGCTGAACTGTCTGTCTGGGAGCGTTCGTAAATCTTAAACATACGCTCATCCAGGATGTCCCAGCGGCGCATGATCTCGTTGAATTGCACCTTCATCTCCGCAGTAGACTCCTTGATCTGCCGGACGTCATCCTCCTGCCTCGACTGCCTCTCCTTGAGCAGCTTCAGCTCCACAACAAACGTAACGTGTTCGGCCCCGAAGCGCATCAGTTCATCAGACATACCGCTCAGCCGGCTCTCTACGTCCTCCATGCGGTTCTCCAAGTTGTTTACACCTCCAGTCCCTCCTTGTTGTCCTGCTCCCCCGTCTGGCATTGTGACCGCTCCCCCTTCTCTCTATGTGGTAAATGAAAATAGCCTCCGGATCTGCGGAGGCAAAACAAAAACACGCCCTATTAGAGCGTGTCGTCTATGGATATTTAATTTCTACATGCCGAAGCCTCACCTCCCTTGTTGCACAGTATGGTCCAAAAACGAATTTTCGAATTCTTACAAATTTCGACACGTAGGAACAATCTTCCAATGTATAATGGAGATTACAATAAGAAAGATAGGAGGATTGCTGTGCCTAATTACTACTTCAAGGAAATTTGGACCCCCTTAGCATTAATCGGAATTAAGTTCTTCAAGGACGACGAAAATCGAACATGGATTAAAGTCTGGACAAAGCAAAGACGATTGTTAAATAACAAGGTCTAATGTGGATCTTGTTATTTCTATTTATATAAATAAAACAGAGTAGGAGATTGAAATGTCAAACACAAAATTTATTAACGGCACTAGGTTTTTACTTGCGCTATGGGTTTTATTGGCGCACTATTACATGGCAGTAGGTGGGTTAGCATTTTTTGAGATTCCCGTTTTAAGCAAAATTATTCTTCAACCCGATACTGCCGTAGATGGATTCATGATCATTACTGGTTTTTTGATGTGCTATAGCTACTATTCAAGAGAAAGTATCGAACCCTTTGACTCACGAAGTACGCCTATAAAATTTATTACTCGCCGCATCTTCCGTCTTTATCCGGTATACTTTATCTCTATTGTAGTAGCATACATATTAGCAGACAGTACATATAACAATGGACTGAAGATAATGGACTACTTTACTGGACAAACGGTGCTTCCGTGGGGTACAGCAGACGTAATCAATAACGGATCGGTTTACAGCCTGTTATCGCATTTATTTTTCCTCCATGGGTTCATCCCTGCACATGCGATTGACATCTTGGGCCCGGCCTGGAGTTTAGCATTGGAGATGCAGTTTTATGTTGTGTTTCCGTTACTTTTCTTCCTCTGCTTTAGAAAACCTAAGTTCAGATTAATACCGCTCATCATCTTGGCTATAATCGCATCACTTACTATCAAATATCTTAATACTGAGTACCTGCACTTTCCGCAGAAGACAATTCTTTTCTTCAAGTTCCCTCTTTTTATACTCGGGATGGTGGTGGCAGCTGTTCTCTTAAAGAAGATGAATTACAAGTATTTAATTATTGCAACGATAATCATAATTCCGTTTCAAAGCCTACTTAGCAAAGCATTTATTGTATTCTTCCTGCTTATGGTATTTACAGATAACCTACAGAAAGTTAACTCCCTCTTGTATCGGTTCATCAATTTTTTCAATAAGATGCTATCGAGTAAGGTCGCTGTCTTCGGGAGTGATATTTCATACTCTCTCTATCTAACACATATGATAAGCTTGCACCTTATTCTTGCAGCATTTGTTAAGCATTCTGCTGTTTTTGGAGATAACAGAAACCTGATTTTCGCTTTAGGTTTGCTGACATTGCTTGTATTCAGCTTTGCGCTTTCCTGGGTGCTATATCTCTTTGTTGAGAAGCCATTTATACTGCTAGGGAAGAAATTCATAGCACGATTCAGTAATAAGGGATTTAATCTCGTTAATAAAAACAGTAATCAAAAAGTAACTCCCGAATCCTAATTAAGAAGCCTGCAGTTGTCATTCTGCAGGCTTTATCTTTTAGGACAGTTTCTCCACCAACAAAGACACGCCTCTAATCCGGCTATCAGACGGAGTGACCTGTCCTGCTCCTACTTCATATTGAGCAGATAACTGCAGTTGCAGGCTATCCTGAACCGTTAAAATGTAAGGTAATGAGAAGTAACGGGATTCATAAGCGCTCGCTCCGTTCTGGAGATAGATTTCCTTCAGTACTTCCCCCGTTTTCACATTCGAAATTCTGATCCTTATGGAGTGCCACTGGGCAGTTGCGCTGAGGTTGAGTAACGCCCCGTCATACGTGACCTTAAATACCCCGCCCCTCACAAATGCTTTTGTTCGCTCGATCGGCTGCATGATACTCGACAGATGAACATCCGGCGCATCCGCATAGGTACTGTTCCAAGAAGCAGACATATTTGGGCGCAACTCTACAATTCTCTCGTGTCCATATTCACCCGTATTAACAAATAGATACCAGTCGTCTCCGTCTTGTAGAAAGGCCGGGGCATAAGCATTGTTAAAGAACGGGCAGCCCAACGGGACCTGCTCGAAATATGGCGGACGCACCAAGCACTGCCAGAGTGTGGGTTTTGCTGAAAGCGATCCAACAGGCGACACCCATACGCTTGCTCCGTCGTCTGCATCCGGCTCCGCCGATCCTCCCCACTTATCTCCAGCTCCGGCGACAGACCACAGCCGCCCCCATTTGTCCCGCATGACGTAATAGATCCGGTGCCAGTTTAGAGACGAGTCAATATCGGTCGGCACCATCCAAAATCCCGCCTCAATCGTCCATGGTCCGCTTGGAGACAAAGCGGTTGCGTGTCGGATGCCGCTTGCGCTGCCGTTGTATGTGGCGTACCATGCGTGCCATGTGCCGGTTGTATCATCTTTGTCCACGCACAGGTTCGCAACGAATACCTGATCGCCGTGTTGTCCAGCTGCCGATAAGGTAGCTATTAAAGTAGGATCATGATCAATTCCGTCATTAAACTTATATATGCTACCAGCACTGCCCACGTACCAAAAACCGTCAATATGAACAAAGTGATTGACGCGTCCGCCAATATTCACAACAGACGGAGCCCCGAAATCAGTAGCGCGGCAGCCCACAAAAGGTACATGCGAGCGCACTATGCCGATATAGGAGTTGAAATAGAACGCCCACAGTTTCCCCGTCGGCCCTTCTCGATCATCAGCGAATGCAATATCTCCGGTTAGTGAATACCCCTCCTCACCGGGAAAATCAGCGATAATCTGACTGTATCCGTAATACTGGATGGGCGATCGCTGCGTCTCCTTATCCGCCTTGGTGTCGAGCAGCTGAGTGGTATCCGCCAACTGCGTACTAAACGTCTGCTGCATATCCCGCACCATATCGCCTGCAACGGTGATCGGCCGGCTGGGCGTGTAGCTAGGATCAGACGTCTTAATATCAGTCAATTCTGGGTCCTTTTCCTCGCTTCCGCCGACGATGATTGTATCGAGTCGGTCGTCTACAAAATCGACAGCTTCTTGAATGTTGGCAGCTCCAGCCACTGCACCGCTATACGTGATGTGCACCGCTGTGTGGGCAGCTGTCGAATCCTTATGAGCCGTAACCTGAGACTGAATGCCTTCAGACACAGCAGCTGCAGCATCCATCTCAGCTTCTACATTATCAAAACCAGATTCTATCCGATCATAAGTCTCACTGATCGGCTCCTGCCCTGGAAGGTCCATGAACCGGTTTGGCATCTTTATCAGCTCCTTTCTTTAAGACCGACCATCTGTTTTCAAGTGACTCCATAAGACCCTTTATGATAGCCTCTTCGGCTACTGCAGGGTGGTAAGAGACAACTGCCGAGATAACGGTACAGATCTCGGGCACCGGATTTCGGGGGTCAAGCTCTATTTGTAATGTGGGCTTAATAGTGGCCAAGTGGAAAACCTCCTTATTTCGAACATTTGTTTCAAGGAAAAAACATTAATTAGATTTTTAAAGGCGTGTTTCCGGTACTCCGCTGTACCTCATCGATAGCTTTTATGACTGCTCGGCACATCCTTTAATTGATACTTCGGTGCCGAAATAACACTTAGGGTAAATGTTAAATCCTTCAATCGGAATTATCTTTTCATTGTCACCATGCCCCACTATAGCCAATGTATCTCCTGAAACAATGCCTCCTTGTACATAAGTCGACTGCTTAGGTTTTATCTGTACATCATCAATTGATAGCCGTATCGTTACTTCAGTTCCACCATTAGGACCTTCAGCCGTCAACTCATATCCGTTAACACCCTTAACTTCGAAACCATCCAGGAAAATTTTCCGTCCCTCGATCCTCAGATTATGCATTTCATTTCCTCCGTTTTCTCCAACATAAAAAGCCCCGCCAAGTTTGGCGAGACTCTGTATGTGAGAGTATGTTATTTTGTCTTGAACCAAACCCCGCCAGTTCCATCATAATTTCGAGAAAAAGCAATTAGCGGAGAAGCATCACTCGTTTTCACTTTGTATCCAACCCAGCCTTCATGAGAAGATCCAGCATATACATTTGTACTTATTGACGGTTCTGGCGAAAGAACGATATCAGCACCGTATTCCGTTCCTGATGTCGATATGAGCTTATAATCAAATTGGTTTAAGTCGGCTGTGGCTCCCGTTTTCTCCACTTTCAATACGTTCACTTTAATTTTAACAAACAAGTATTCGTATCCAGATTCCGGTTCACTTGCAAAGTCTTTATATTGCTCTTTTGCTGTTTCCCAAGCTTCTGCACCTCTAATAACTTGTGTGACAGATACAGTGCCGGAATACCCGCCATTTTTGTTTTTAAAATTAACAGTAGTTCCTATAGCGGTAGGATTTGCGCGGCTAGAAACTGAGGCACTGTTAGAAGATGAAGTGGATGGACTTCCAATAGTAACCTTTTTATTCTTTATTGTGACTTCTGTTCCAGTGGCTTTTGCAAATGCTTGTATCGGGGCGTATATGGATCCATTAATCACAGCACCATCAGCAATTTTAACTCCGCCTTTTTCTATCGTTACCACGCTCTGAACTTTCTGGCCCAAAAGTCCCGTTGCTGCAAAGACTGTCACACCGCTAAAAAGAACAGCGCCAGAAACAAAACCTATAACAAATTTCTTCATCATAAATCCCCCCAATGGTAGTTTTATCCTATACTACCATTGTCCTATATCAACGTAAATGAGAGATTTACTATTTTTGCAAGGCTGTAAGCTGACTCTGAAGATCTGCAAGTTCCGCTTCAAGTTTCTGCAACTGTGTATTCGCTTTTTCGAGAGCAGTTTGCCACATAGGTATAGATGATGATTTTGGGTTCTCACTGATCATTGATTCCCATGTATTAATATTAACTTCGTTGAAGACTTTGATTTGCTCTTTTTTCTTATCGATAGCAGACGTTAGATCCTCTTTGGTCACCACTTGCTCAGCAGGTTGAGTTACTTCGCTCGAATCAACAACATTGGAAGATGATTCTTGCACAATAATCGTTTTCCCCTTTACATCTAATTTCGCGCCTGTCGCTTCGGCTATGGCTCTGACAGGTGCATAGGTTGAACCATTGATAATTACTGCGTCAGCAATCTTTTTGCCGCTCTTTTCTACACTGAATAGCCCCTGAACCTTCTGGCCTACTAGGCTTACTGAGTCAGCAAACACAGATGCTCCAGAAAACAATAACAACCCAACTATTATCCCGGATACAAATTTCTTCATTTTTCGCTACCTCCGAATGGTATATTTCTCCTATCATACCATTACGGCTAGTTGGTTGTGAAGGTTCCGCCTGCACTGCCTGGAGGTATTGTTACGCTGTGATAGTGGAAGGAACTAGCTTTACCTGCCAACTCTGCCCGAATTGCATCCAGTTCTTCTTGGAGCGTTATACCTACACTATTTCTAATGACTGACCAAGACTGAAAATTGACGTATCCTGCCGCTGTAATATTTACGTTTTCGCCGATCAAGGTCAGATTTGAGTATGCTGATATTGCAAGTCCAACACCTGGTGAATTGTAAATCGTAGATTCATTCCCATTTGCGAGGAGTTGAATTTTGCTTACTCCATCAGCAAAAGCAGGAATCAATATTCCATTATGCTCGTCTGCGTACACCCCAAAGGCCACACTCGACGGATCAATCACCACTCGCGGCCAGAGCGTTTCGGTGGTCATATACTTGGCACCGATAACTTTACCACCATTGATATCAGTACCATTGATGATAGACGCATCTATGGTGCCTTTGAATCTCCCGTCAACAGCATCCATATGCCCCGCTACATCAACTTTGAAAGGTGCATCAGCATATGTCGAAGACCCAAGCCAGATGCCCCAGTCACTAGCCCGAAAAATGTTGTTTCCGCTGCCGATCTCAATCTCGCCGCCCAGCAGCTTACCGCTGAATATCCCGTCTACCGCCTCAAGGGTGCCGTTGAATTTGAATCTTTTACTCAGCAGATCGAACCAGAGTGCTTTCTCACCTCCAGCGTAGAAAGTGAGCTCGTCAGCATTAAGTACAACCTTAGCATCCCCGCCATCGACAGTCCCTACGATGCCCTCAGTCCGCGTAATCGTCGTTCCATAATAACGCTTGCCCTCTTTTACTGATGTCTTATCCAACTTGTTGACCGCTTCTGTAAGTGGACCAGGAACAACAAATTCGCTTTTCTGCTCAGCGACAGACGGCGCCTCTATCTTTAACTGTATTCCGCCCTTAAAACTCATGGTGGAATGGAAGATATAGGACTCATAGTGGACAATCCCTGTCCAAGGAAGGTCTGTATCTTCCCAGGCTGTGATTGTCTCCATCCATGAAGTACCCTCATAAAGCCCGATTCCTATCCTGTCGCCTACATCCAACTGCGGAAAGCCTCGGGAATCCATATTATAGGGTAAGTATGAAACGACGCTCAGGCAGGCATACAGTGCGTCTGTGATGGCCTGTGTTGCTAATGGATTTTCAATGTACAGGGTATGATTCTCATCGCCAGTACCAGCCTCATACACCAAATCGTCCTCTGTATCATAGGTGACCACTACACGGCTATACGTCTTTAATGGATTGGTCTGCTTGGCACGGATATAGTCAGAACGTGAATAGTCGAACACTGGTGATTCCGGAACAAACCGTTTCATCCGGAGGACACCATCCTTGCCCATAAACAGAGATCCACAGTTAACTCCAGCAATGTAAGCCAGCACCTGCCGCATTGAAAAGCCTGTTGGCGCCACTGAAGCAACATAAGACGGATTGATTACCACGCTGCTGTTGTAGGTATATCCGAGCCGGTCACAGATCTCGTCAAAAACTGCCTGCTGCGTTGTTGTGTAAGTCAGAGACGAGATATATGGCTGATCCGCAAACACAAGCTTGTCATAGCAGTTATATGTCCATACATCATTAACCTTTTCCCGGGAGTCCACATAAAACTCACCTAATGGCATCCACTCAGTAGAGCCGCCAGTCCAAGGGAAGTCATTATCTTCCCAAGATATATTTGCTTCCAGCCAGGTCATGCGGGCTAGTGACAGGGAAATATAAGGAATGATCCGGGCATTCGCCGGGATTTCCTCAGCAGTCCGCAGCCTAATCGTCAGCTTGGCCGGAATAGCCGTACCTATTTCAAACTCGCTGCCGCTGACAATGCTGCTTTCAATCTGGAAATCCACGATTTTTGAACTGTCGTATTCTTCATTGACAATGAGAGCCTTAATCAGAAATTCATGATCAAAGCCCTTTAGATAATCTGAAAATATCGTTGATATAGGGAACATAGCATCACTTCTCCGTAAGGGTTACTTTAAGTGAATCCCACCAAACCACCCCATTCTTTTCAATAGCCATCGGCGCTGGCCGATTTCCTACATAGACTGTCTTCGTAACATACTTTCCTTCCATCGGATCCGGATAAGTGAATTCGAAGTATACCCCGGACATCTGCTTGAGCAGTGCCGACATTTTATTCATAGGTATAGGAGGCCAACTGACTTGTATCTGCCGTTTGACTGCTACCCGGTCCCGATTTAGAACGCCATTGGCCGTCCGCGTTGTGGTTTCTGCGTCATCCAGATCAAGTACTTCGACCTGAAACTCTGACGGCGTTGCGGCAATGACAGCACCGTTAATTTTGATCTGAAGCACGATGGTTCCTCCTTTCTATGAACTGAATAATGACTTCCCTGTCCGCCGTAGAACGTCGTTAGCACCCGCCGCTACCACTCGGGCAATCTCTGTTGCGCCTACCTGCAGAACTGTATCGCCCCCGGATGACTTAACCGTCCTAATCAGCTCATTTATCGCCGTGACGACCTCACGGTTATCATTACTTCCAGAAATAATCCCTTCCAGAGTAGATAACGGCGCGACAACCTCCGGGTTTGACGCGGCGCCCCGGTTGTCACCAACCATAGCCAGCGTAGGTCCGTAAGCTAAACCGCCTTTTGCAAGCTTCGGTACCTCGGGGATGTTAACTCCAAATGACTTCCCGCCAAGGAACTCCGGCATATCCAACTGTATTTTGTTGAGCCCCTTAATCACTGAGTTGATTGCATCAATGATCAAGTTTAGAGGTAATTTAACAATACCGTACAATGAGTCAAACACACCTTTGAATATCTTCTTTACCCCTTCCCACGCTTTGCCCCAATCACCTGTAAAAACGCCAGTGATAAAGGTAAGAACTCCGATGAGGGAAGTTTTAAGACCAGTGATGATTGTCCCGATGGACCGAAATACCGTGTCAAATACATCCGAAAATACACCTCCGACATATTCAGCAACAGGTTTCAACACGTTTTTCCAGAGGAAGGTGATAACTGTGATCAGAGATTCGAAAACAACCTTTACTGTTCCAGCCAAGAATGAAGCAAGTGGCGTAAACACGTTTTTCCAGAGGAACGTTAAGACAGCAGACACAGCTTCTACCGCCGGTTTAAATAATTCAGACAGCGCCTTGCCCAATGGAACCAGGACGTTCTGCCAGAACGACTTCGCAATGTCAGCAACGACCTTAAAAGCAACTCCTAACACATCACCGAGCACTTTTGCCAAAGGGACAATAACTTCTTTCCAAAACCATAGTAGGAAGTTACCGAGAGGCTTTAGTACATCATTCCATAGGAACAGCGCTGCCGTTTTAACGGCGTTCCATGCTTTAGGCATGGCATCAGCCAGCCATGCAGCAAAAGGCTTCATAACGTTGTCCCATAGCCACATGGCGACATCAGCAACCACCTGCCAAGCCTTTGGCATGACATCTGCAAGCCAATTACCAAAAGGAACGAGTACACCATCCCACACAGCTGCCGCCGCAGAAGCAACGGCCTCCCAAGCTTTCGGCAAGACGTCCATGAGCCATTGTCCGAATGGAACCATGACATTTTGCCATAGCTCAACAACCACATCTTTTATCTGCTGTAGAATGGTCTGCACCGTGTTTCGGAATTGCTCATTCGTACGGTAAAAGTAAACGAACGCTCCGACTAAAGCACCAATTGCGGCTACAGCCAGCACAACCGGCCAAGATATGCCTGCTAAGACCGCCATTATCGCCTTTCCTGCTGTTTGGATGGAGGTAACGACACTTCCCCATCTAGTCGCCAGCCAGAAGCCAGCAAAAGCCGCAGCAAGCCCAGATAAGGCAGCGATGATAATATCCTTGTTATCCACAATTACCTTTTTCATTGTGGCGAATGCCTGTTTTACCTTGGCAGCCATTGCCTTCGCTTTATCAGATACATCAATCATACCGGCGCCCATGGACCCAAATGCTCCCGCTCCCGCATCTGCATTCATAGATCCAGGATCTATCAGAGAGTCCTCAGCTCCACCTGCCGCACTTGAATCGGAAGACTTATCACCAACTAGGTTTAGTTGATCAAAACCAGCTACTGACTTCTGAGCCTTCTTCCCGGCCTTTTTAGCAGCATCGCCTGCAGCAGTCGCTTTATCTGCTGCATCTCCATAAGCACTACCTATACTACTGACGGCATCCGCTTGAGCTGCGGCCATTTTGACTTGTCCATTTCCACCAAATAGCGCTGTTGTAAACTGGGCAACGAAATTCATCGCTGTTGCTAAGGCGGAAGCCAAACGGGTCAATGCCGGCAGGATGAAATTATAAATCGGCAAAAAGGCCTGCCCGAGAGCAAGCCTTGTGTTTTTGAGTTGTGCCACGAAAACCGCCTGCCGGTAGGCAGTGTTATCAGCGACTGTCGTCCCGTATTTGGTTGTTGCCTGCTCCAGTATCGCCATAAGTCGAATGGTTTGCTGAGTCTGAAAATCGATCTGATCCCAGCCGCGTCCATTAGCAAAAGCTTGGAATGCTTGGGTTGATTCCAGCAAAGCAACATTGACATTGATACCTAAATCCTCAATCGCCTCAGTGTTACCAAGCAAACCCGACCGGATACGTTCCATTGTGTCTTCCATCGTCCGGCCTGTCCCGGCTGCAACGATCGCGGAAGCCTTTAATAGATCCTGTGTGCGCTGGGTGGTCTCGGCGACCGTGGCGCTGAACCCGCTGATCAGATTGGAATATACCGCAGCATACTTGGTAATCTCCAGCGACGACATGCCCAGTGTCTTCTCGTTTTCCTTCGCCCACTTTTGGAAGGCACCGGCGCTGCTGCCCAAAGTTCGGTTGATTTGCATAATGGCTGCCTCAAATTGCATGGCATCCTTCACTGCGCCACCAATCGCAAATCCTGCTCCGATCCCAGCCAATAAAGCACCGATCCCCTTAACCGTTCGGGCCACACTGCTCTTAAATCCATTTAGGTCTCGCTGCGCCTGCCTGGTCGCACTTCGCAGGGCGGAAAAGTCAGCCCCTGCCCGAATCAGTAGGTTTTTAACAACTGCCATTCATTCACCCGCTTGTTCCGCCAAAAGCAGCGTTCAGATTATTAACCATAGCAAGCATCTGGTCCGGCGTCTGTTCCGGACGTCGCTTGGTCTTTTTCAATACATCCTTTAACGACGGCATGCGTTTGATCCTGTGCCAATAGGCATTTAGATAAGCGTTTATTAGCCGTTCCTCACTATCGGCTGCATTACGCTTGTTGTAAGCAGCAATGTGAAGATTAAGCTCATGTGGCGTCATCTCGTCGTAATCAGAAATACGAATGCCGATATCAATGGCGGAACTTAAGGATTCTTGCCAGTTCCATTTGCCGGCTGCCCCGCCGGCGCCTTCGGGTTTCCCTCCGGTACCTCAAATCCGCCAAACGCAATATTCAGCGCTTCGGTCAATTTTTCAGTGATATGGACATAATTCGGAGCATAGTCAAGTAAATCTTCCATCTGACTAAGCTCCAAGGTTTCTCCGTGTTTTGCCGCATCCGTTAACAAGCCGAAATAGATATATCTTTCGAGTTCCTCAAGATCAATATTTTCAATGTCAATGTCCTCAATCGTCGTTCCCGAATGTGCCAACATTTTTTTGACCGCTTTATGTCCGTATCTCAATTCCCGCGGACGGTCCAGTTCAATGATTACCACGTCGTTTTTATCTTCAGCACTCACAAATAATTCCTCCCACAGAAAATAGGCCGGATGATTACAACCGGCCATTTCGTATATTTTTAATGATTAAGGCGCTATGACTAGGTTTGGTTTTCCCGAGACTTTAATCGTAGATTCAAAACTTACTAGCTCCTCCAGCTCCGCGCCGGTACTGAATCCTGTTACAACACCGTTAAACTCCCAACTCGCCCCAAGCTCTGCAGGAAAAACTATTTTGAAGGCTTGCGTGCCTCCAGCTTCAAATGCAGTGTCCATAGCCACCTGTCCTGCGTCGTCCGGCTCTAAGTAACCCGACAACGACACTTCACCGCCATCTTTAAAACCACCAGTGAACGTCCGGTATCCTCCGTCACTATCGAGTGTCGTGGTGTCCAAGGTGTCTGCTGACTTTTCAATGCCGCCGATGGACGTCAACCCGCCTACCGGTACTGTACCGATTAGCAGTTTCGTACCTACTGCACGTTTTGCCAAATGGATCTCCTCCTAAAAATAAACTGAAAAATCAATAACGCCTCGATACAGCTTGGGCGCTTCCTCATAAAGTTCAACTGGTGGCTCATAGATCAACTCTTGAATATGAGGACCTGCTTCACCGATCTGCCTGCCCTCGAAACTCACAAGCACATCCACAGCAGCGCTAATATACGGCTTCAATTCTTCATACCGCTTGGCCACAATGTTCAGTTCAACCGGCACGCGGCGACTGCTCATGTAACCACCAAGCGATTTCGTTCTCTGCCCATCACTGGAGATATAGGCGATGTAAGGAACGGACTTCCCCGGAATAAATCCAGGAAACACCTTTCCCACAAATCCGGGAATCGTCTCCAGCTCAAAGGTCAGTGCTTCTTCAAAGTTCATTGCGTCACCTCGCGTTCAGTGCCTTGTCTACGGCTTTACTTCCCTCGTCCACCATTGCCTTAGATATGGTCCGTGCATGCTCCGTTAAACCGCGCCGCATATACCGATAACCAGGAATGTAGCCACCGTCTACAGTCATAAAACCGTACTCTTGAGATGCAGGATAATATGATCGTTTACCTGATTTGGACACCTTAGCAAAAATGTCATTCTTGGCCGGGTCCATCATGATGTCATAGACCTTCTTCCCAACCTTGACACGCCGCTCCGGCTTCATCACAAGGCCGCGCTTCAGCTCACCTGAATCCTCCGGTGCATTTGCCTTTGTCGCCTTAAATGCGATTTTCGCCCCTGCCCTGGCCGCCTTAGTAGCTACAGTCTGAGGAACCTTGCCGAGTCGCTGGAAAGATCGCTCCAACTCACGCATACCGATAATAGTTTCATTTCGAGCCATGCTATCCCTCCATCGGGTACCGGCTGCAAACCAGTTCCATGATTTCGCCGTTTTTGCTGAAACTACGGATGATGTAATAATCTACATCAGCATAGCGCAGCTTCGGCTCATCAGCATATTCCATTCCCCTGACTTCTAAGACCAGCTCAGGACGGAGACCCGCTGCGAAAGCTTGATAGAATTCAGATTGTCGTACCGATTTCTTGTTCGCAAACACAGTACGAGGAGGCCCATCTTCCGGAACCTCCTCGCCGTAGGTGTTTTTTTTCGGTATCACTGGAATCAAATCAACAACATCACGCCACATCATGGGGAATCACTCTCCCTGGGAGGCGTGTATTCAATTGAGAGAGTTAAGTGCATCTTAATCATGTCATAAGACTGTTGCAGCCGCTCTGCATCTGGGTTATCAAACCCAAAATTTGCTTTTGCATACACTGTAATGGCCCTACGGATGAGTGAATCCTCTTCATCTTCCACTTTTTCGACCGCAACGCCTGATAGCTGCAAATCACCTTTAGCCGCAGCAATCAGATCATTGACCTCTTCGTCGAAGGTTGTATTACTCAAGCTTATCCTCAGGGCCGTCTTTACGCTTACCAGCATCGTCATCTGTAACCACCCCATCGCCTTCTTGAGGTTCAATCAAGCCCTGCTCAACAAGCTCATCGATGCGTTCTTTCTTTCTTCCTTTAAAGACGTCACCTACTCGGTATCGCCTATTTTCCGATTCAGAATAAAATCCCAGGATAACTTTATACATTCGGTTTTACCTCCTTACGGTGTTGTCGCAGCCTTCTTAACAACAATGACTCCATTCGGATCAAGAATCTTACCATCGGCAATGAGGATGGCTTTATCTACCCATTGGTTCGTATCATGATCAAGCCAACGAAACATTTGCATCTGGAGATTACTGTTGATTGCGTAGTCGCTCAATTTGCAGAATATTGCGATAACATCACCTGTAGCAGCTGCGTCGAATGGTGCAATGACATCATCTTCTACCAAAATCACTTCACGACCGCTAAAACGTTCTTGCGGTCCATTTGTAATCCCGCTATCTACCCGCCCGATAGGTTGTCCGTTTTTATCAACCATGCCGTCGATATATGTCTCAAATGTGCCCGCTGCCATAATGAATGAACCACCCGCACGATAAGCCAAAGGGATCTTAGCAAACACTTCTTTTTTCCATGCAGCCCAGGTACCCGCTTCAGCTTCTGTAAGATCAACTTTATTCGCGGCAGGAATACGGGTATCCGTTAGAATGCCTGTTGGTTGTCCTGTTCCTGAACCTTTGATGATTGAAATATCAACTGCCTTTACCATTGCCTCAGCAATCAAATCAATAATTGTTGTCTCGAAACTATCCAATGTTACAGTTTCAGCAAGCAAAGAAATAGCCACTTTGCATTCAAGGCCAAAATAGCTAAAGGATACCTTCGTATTGGCTGTTACTTTCTGACGATCAGAAGATGTGCCCTCACCAATCCAGTTAGCTACTGGCTTAAGCGTAAGAATCGGAACTTCCACGCCACCTTTGATATTCAACTTACGGATCCGGGAGAAGAGTTGACCGTAGGAGGTCATCTTCTTAATCATCTCATCCAGAATAGTTGTTGGTACAACCGCTGCTGCTTCAGTTACAGTAGTTACTGCGTTAGCTCGTTCCTCTAGAACCTTTGACATTTTACCAGTCTTAGCAAAATCCATGAACGCACGACGGTATTCCAGTGTTTTTGTTACGTCCGCTTCCTCGGATCGTTCTTCTGGCTTTTCGGGATTTTCAAATGATCTAACCTCGGTAGTTGGTATTCCGCCTTTCAATGCCTCTCGCTTTTCAATCAGTAATTTCTCGGCATTCAGATCTCGAATTTCAGTTTCAAACGTTGTGATTTCCGCCTCTGTTGCAGTGTCGATAGCCGCACGAATTTCAGTTAAACGTGCTTGGATTTGTTGCAAACGATTCATCTAATTGTCCCCTCTCGATTTAACAAAGTGTTTTTAATGCAAGTTTTTTTCGGCGTAGCTTATCATCGCTATATGCCTTGTACGGGTCCTGTTGACTTCGGACAGCCACTTCGGTTTCTTCATAGGCGGGGAACCCCGTTGGACTGATTTCGAACAGTTCAGCTTCCTTTATTGTCCGGATAATATTGTCTGGGTCATTCTCGTCCCATTCCTCAACCTTTTGCCGAAAGCCGAAGCTCACACCGTCGACATCGCCACGTTTAATTGATTCATAGGCATTATCACCCATCGGACTGTTAGGCAGATCAATCTCAAAGCGCAAACCAATATCATCCTCGGTAAGCCGCAGCGTACCGTTCTTGGTTCGTCCAAGCACTTGGTTTGTGTCGTGACTCCACAGCGCCCTTTGATCAAAAGTGACCAGAGCATTAGAAAAGGCGCCTTTCGTGAATTGCTCACGGAAACGGCGCCAATATCCTAGCTTTTGAGATAATGCATTCCATTTAACTGCATATCCAGTAACTGTCCTCACTCCATCTTCTGATTCGCGGAGCTCAACTTTGTAGTCCGGCAGCTCCCGCTTCTCCATTACATTCACTTTTCCTCACCTCCCCCGCCGGCTGTCTTGGATTTAACTTTGCCTAGCTGATAATCATTAGCCATCTCTGCGTCGATAAAATTCAGGCTCATGATGCGCTTATCACCATTTTCAATCGGTGGTAGATTAAACACTTCTAGCCCTTGATTAATGCTCATCATGCCTCGATCGACAAGAGTTTCGATGATCTTGACCTTCGTATCATTACTGGCATATTGCAAACGATTGGATTCGAATAAAATCTCATTTCCATGTCCTTGAGCTCTTCCACTAAATGTTTTAGTTGTGAATTCCAAGGCCATCTGCAAACCAAACGGCTCGATCATCGATTCATAGTAAGCTCCCCAATCGCTTTCTGAATAATCTGATTTAACGATTTTCTCATTGGTTCCAAAGTAGCCATGCACCTTGCTCTCCATAGCCGACATTTGTCTGTCATCGATCATCTTCGGATCTGACTTGAGTTCCTGGTATTCTGCTTTGGAATCTGTCGCCGCAATACCGCCATTATTAGCAGCTGATAGATAATCTTCAGCAAACTTATCCGTTTGCTTCTTCATGTCTTCCGGCTTAAGCATCGCAGTGAACTTGAGAATTCCTCGGAGGAATGCGGACGTTTTTACGGCATTGGCGATACCCTGATTGGTAACAGAAATAAGGTTCAATATCGGAGTTAGAGCTTTCCGGTTGGATTCTCCGAACATGTCATTGTTAAAGTAGAACCTGCGCAAATGAATGATGTCTTCATAAGGAGCAAGGTACTCTTTGCCGTCATAAAAGCGAAACCTCACGACCATCTCCCCAGCAACATCCAACAGTTCTACACCAGAAGAGACCAAAGGATAATACCCTTCGACATCATTGCTCCCAGGCTTGCGTCGGATCCAGACAAATACATTGTTTGACATCAAGTATTGGGTAGCCAACCGGTAGTAGAAAATGTAGGCATTCATGAACTTGTTGGGTCGCACCTGGAGTAGCCATTCAATCTCGGAATTCGTATTCCGCACTTCACCGTTTACTCGCCGGATATGTTTCGCTTTGAGTTTGCCGACATTTCGGGCAAAAGCATCTACTGTGGCACGAACCGTATCGCTATCATAAGACTCACCGGAAAAATCATAGAAGTTCGGGGAGCTATTCAGCATTTGCATATATGTTTGTTGCTGCGGTGGCTGCCTGGACGTACCAAAGATCATCTTGAATAATGACCGTTTTTCTTTCAAATGCTCACCCCCTCTCCCATTAAATGAGTGACTTGTAATCGTTCAGGTTATTGAATAACACCGTATATGCAATAAGCAAAGAGACCGCGCCATCGATGCGCCGTCTCTGATTCTTGCCCTTAATTGGTCGGATATTTCCGTTCTCATCCGTCTTGACGCTAGTGTTGGTTAAGCACCATTTCAGGACTGGATTATTGTTATAGTTGATGCGCTTCGCACCAAGGTCTGCCCCCATCTCTTTCATTGGCTGGGATAGTGTCTGCGAACCTTGCCTTACAACAACCATGTCAAATCCATGATCAATCATCTCCTGAACCCAATACTGGCTGTTCCATGGGTCATAACCGCACCATATCGGACGAATTCCGTAATCATTGACCATTTCCAGATACCACGCAGTTACATCTGAGTAATTAACTTTGTTACCAGTACATAGCCGCAGCAAGCCTCTTTCAGCCCATATGTCATATGGAATCTTATCCTCTTTACTTCGGCTCTCCACAAGCTCTTCAGGCAGAAAATACATCTGCAGAGCATAAACGTTATCCGAACTTCCTTTCATCATCAGCAGCGTCGCACAGGTCAAGTCCGTTGTGCTAGATAAGTCAGCTCCACCGACAGCGTAGCAATCACGGATATCTTCCATGTCAAACGTATCCATGCAGTTGATATCCTCGAATGTCAGCCAGCTTTCAAAACTTGTCTCCCTTACATTAAAATCCTTGGTCAACAGATTTTTAACAAGCATCGCATTAGCTTTAGCTTTGTTGACTTTCGTTTCAAGCTGATCGACCTTCTTAATCGTACCAAGACCCGGATTCGCCTTGGGCCAAGCACCAGGCTCAGTCCATTCGTTGCGGTCATCCAATTCATAAATGATTGGCAGGAAACGCTCATCCTTATAACCGTCCGGATCTCCGAATCCATTCAGAACCATTTCAGCTTCATTGTACTTCAGATCATAGACCGCTTCCCGGACGGTGCCGGCCGTTGTGATCATAATCAGCAAGGGCTGCTCTCTCGCACTCGTACCATCCACAATGACGTCGTACAGGTTTTTATCCTTCCATGCGTGGATTTCGTCCAGCAATGCGCCATGAACGTTCAGACCGTCCAAAGTGTCAGAGTCAGACCCGAGTGGTTTAAACGTGCTGTCATTCCAGTCACAAACCAGCTCAGCGACTAAAGGCTTGATACGACGCAGCAGTGAAGGTGACTTTTTAACCATGCGCTTCGCTTCCATCCAAACCAGTTTCGCCTGGTCCTTCTTCGTAGCGACCGCATACACCTCAGAACCAGGCTCGCCGTCCGCCACTTGCAGGTAAAGACCAATCCCGGAAGCAATCGTGGATTTACCGTTTTTACGAGCAACGACTAAAAACACCTCGCGATACTTGCGGGTGCCGTCAATTTTATGGATAAATCCGAATATCGCAGCCAAAAAGGCATGTTGCCAGAGCTCCAGATCGATTGGCTTGCCGCCCCATTTGCCCTTGCTGTGTTTGCAATAGTTCTCAATGAACTCAATGGCATGGTTGGCATGTTTAGCGCTGAATTCATACTCGGAATTCTGGTCATAAACATCGGCAGCCAGCTTCTGGTATACACGCCGAACCTTATTGCTTACAACCTCTTCCCCTGATTCAATTCGCGCCCAATAGTCAAGTATTGGATTGTACGCTAGTGGGTACTGTTTTCGCAAAGCAGGCGCGGCGCTCATCGGTTATTCACGAATCCTTCAAAACCATCGTCCCCAGACTTAGGCGGCGCCTTCGGCCTCAGGTCCGTCAATTGCTTCATGATGGAAGCATGATTTTTTATCATCGTGTTATAAATTTCGACCTCTGGTGATTTTTTAGTCCCCCATTGGTTTTCGCCGTTCTGATACTCGCTCACGGCTCCGTTTGCATTGATCGTATCCTGCAGCTCATTAAGTTGAATAGTCATAAAAGCAGCGTTCTTAATGAGAGAATCAACGATCTTTTTCGTTTTCGGATCTACTCCGGTCAAAAGTCGTGTTAATCGCTTGATCTCTGCATCAATACGTTCAACCTTGGACCGCTCTGCGTTTGTCTCATTTTTCGCCATTCTCCTTCCCTCTCTCTCTCTGGGATACCACACCCCCTATAGGAACGACCTGTGCATTATTTGAATGGGGCACATCGGTCTTAGAAAATAAAATTTAAAAATATTTTAAGGGGGGGACTGGACCAGATTTCCCCCAGGGTCAAACATCAGGCCGGGCTCGATCAACAGTTCAGCGCTGCCATGATGCTCTTGGTTGTGGCAATCCTGACATACATACTCAAGCTTTTCATGGTTCAGGCTTATACGCGGATCGTTAATGTTCTCGGGAGTCAAGTAAACAGTATGATGGACTATCTTACCAGGCTTACCGCAACGCTCACACAATCCGAAGACCTTGGATATATAAGATAAACGACATGTCTTCCATGCCTTCGAAGCATAGAACTTCTTTGCCCATGGCTTCATGAGTCAGCGGCTTGGCATGTTCGATTAAACATCTCCTTCATCCTCTCCGCTTATTGGTTCTCCATCAAAGAAGATCATTTCTCCCTTGAAGGGCTCAGGCTTAGCGATCGACATATGTGGACCAAACTCCTGCATAAGTCCCCATATTTGAAAACTGGTGTATCCTTCAGGATCTGCCCTCGATACATAAGGTCCGATATCCTTAACCCCGCGTTCAAGATAATGCAGGTTCAACTCTTCGTGTCGATTTCTCAATATCTGCTCGCCATACTCGGTCAGCTTGACTTTTACACCGTCATTGAAGTTCATACGGAAGTCCATTGATCTCAACCTTTCCGTTGGTCTACAGCTAAAAAGAGCCGCTTTTCAGCGACTCCCACCCGTCACAAACCTATTAATAATAGTTTATTTATAGCTTATACCTATAGGTGGCGTCCGTAAGACAAGAATTACATACATAGTAGGAATAGGTTATTTGCTTTGTTGTAATCTATCTTTTGATCTGCCCGCCGCAGCATTACCTGTACCGACCCCTTCTTGATATCCATTTCATTTGCGATGCTTTGCAAAGACATCCCAATCGCATGATGCAGCACGTAGCATTGCCGCTCCCGCTCCGATAGATTCCGCAGGGCATCCTCGATCTTCCATTCCTCTTCCATGGTAAGTGGCCGGCCTACCTCTGCGGGCTCGAACTCAAATTCATATGCCGTCAGGTACTCCATCCATTGAGGATCCCATACCTTTGTCCGTTGTGATATACTGCGACGCTCCATGGGCCTGCGGTAGCCTGGAGGATATCCAGTCTGCATCCATTCGATACTGTACTCCAAATCGCTTACGCTGGCTGCTATGGCGTTCTTCTCCAGCTTGATAGGCTGCATCTGCTGCCGTATGGTGTCCCGCTCCTGCTTGTCTCCTGCGGCTGCCAGCTTCTCCTTGAGTGGTTCAAGCTGTTTCTCTAAAATGGCTATCTTCTTGTTGAGATTTGACTTAGTGTCCTCGTAGCTTGTGAGCAGGCTGGTGTCAGTCATATCTGCTACCGCGTCGGCGATTGCCGTTTTCGTCAAGCTGGACATCGCTAAGCACCGTAGCGGAATTTCCGGGAACATAGATTCCGTTATATTCTCCGAATGTGATGCGGTATCCGTCCCGCTCCCGATTCGCTCTGAATGAAGCTCCAGAGACAATACTTCCAAATGGTGAAATCAGATTTTGAGTTGTCTTGATGATCATGAGTTATTATGCCTCCTTGTAGTATGATTAAATGATAGACAGGCGGCCCCCGCTCCGCTGGGTAATTCGGTCGGTCTCGAAGGCCTCCGGCCATAAATAAATCAGTTTGGCGCTTTATACACGCTATCAACGCCAATTGCGAACATCTTAATATTGGTTGATATAAACCACCTCATAGATGGCGTCTTGTACCGGACCCAGCCGTTCCCGAAGGCGAGTATTTCGGCTATTTCTGTAGATTTATGGATTGTAAAGTGTCGGGATCCAGCTTCTAACGCTGCTTTAACCTCATGCACTCTCATTCTAATTCCATATTTTCAGAACAATGATTGCTAGAATACCCGCAACACATATAGCCGCCATGTTTTGACTACCTGATTTATTCCGATCTGCTTCGCTTATAGATCCAAGCAAAGAGATTCCAACTACGATTGAAAAAAATATGACCATTTTTATGCCTCACCTTCTGTATTGTGAAAGAATAGCAACGCCACTAATAATGCAGCTTGTCCGACAGCAAGCCCGGCGATGAATATCAGCAGCCCGTTACTCATCTAAATAATCCTCAACAGTGTATGCTGCAATTTGGCTCGGGACGATACTCACCTTTTTGTATCCTTTTATCCCAATGAATTCGTATCCGATAAACTCAAGAGATTCATCATCATAAACAAACCCCCATTTTCCGCAAACCACCTCAATTACTGCGCCTGATTTAAGAAAACATCTTACTTTATCCAATTTCATCTTGTATCCTCCCCTGGTAGGTTGATATGGGCGTAGTGAGTGACCTCTGAATGCCCCATTCCCATATCTCCATTTGAAAACCATTCGTCATCTAGCCATATACCAACTTCAACGCTGTGACCGCTGGATATTAAATACTCTGCTCCACCAATTTCAGCACTCGGCGGATTAGCCGGGTCATACTTTATCCAATTGATCATAGGTTTAGATTCAGCAGCCAGCAGCAACATTGCTATGTCCAGTGCTTCCCGCAGCATCGTATAACGCTCATGTGGATAGTTGCATTTGATTGCGTGGATTGCTTCTTCATTTGTCATAGGTTTGTTGTTCCTTTCTTTATGGGGAGCCAGATTATGTAAACCTTATCCGGCCCCCGCTGCGCTGGGTTATTCGGTCGCGTCTCGGAGCCCTTCGGCCAAATACTCATTTTCCCGCTCTTCTACCGTCCGTTTGATATGGACATAGACTTCAGCCTCGCATTCAGGGCAATAAAATTCCTGCATGTTGTTGACCATATCCGAACTGTCGCCCATTTCCTTGCTGATATTTTTGCCGCACCGCGGGCAGAAGTTGATGTGTCCGTATTTCCAACCATTCAACGTTCCGATCGGCTGCAGAATATGATTGTTGTATTGCCCCGTTGGACTAAGCACATGCTTGATCGCTTCCTCCCGGGCTTCTTCAGCCGTCAATTCCTTGCTGGTTTCGGCAGTCACAGTTAGTTCATTGGTTTGTGCGATGATTCGATATAATTGCTTTTGGCTCATATCCTCTTCTCCCCCTTATACCTCTACCAAGTCATCAACATCAATTTCATCCACATCAGCGTTACGGCAAACTTCTATCCAATCAATAGCATCATCCAATACTTCGTTTTGCTTTCTTTCGGATAAACTATCAAATTCTTCTTCTGTCATATCCAGTTCAACATCATAATTAACTATCAATTTTGCTTTACCAGTTACTCTTATCATCGTGTATCCTCTCCCTTTGGGGTAAATTAGCGTAACAACCAAATTCCTTAATTTCCGGTAATTTAACAACCAAGCAGTTGTCTCTGCCCCCTTATAAGTTAAGTACCAGACCTGTGTCGGACTCCGCTACGCTGAGTAGTGCGGTCGAATCGGAGGCCTGACGGCCGTTATAAGCCAAGTACAGCAAGCAGAGCCGTCTTGCATATCGCTTCTGGCGCTGTGTCCGCCTGTTCATTCCACTGGGTGCCGTGGTAATCAAGAGCGCAATCCCATTTCTGGTAGAATCCTACGTTTATCTCCATGCCCATTTCGATTGTTTTATTCAGAACTGTCCATGCAGCAGAAATGTTTGTTGAATAGCACGGGAGAACGTATTCATGACCAGTCTTTTCGTCTTTTACGTATTTCCCTATCCACGGAACATTTTTGACTGGTTGATTAAAGATCACTTCTGAAATCCATTCATCACGAGTCCATGACGGTGATCTATCCCATTTCTTCTCTATCTCTTCCCTTGTGAGTGTCATTGGTTATCTCCTTCCTCAAACAAGCCTCTGGCCCATTCTGAGAACTTCCGTCTTTCCGCCCATGCCTTCTTTCCCTCGCTGCCGTCTTTCTTTATGCCGGTCCAATGGACGTATTGAGTGCCGCTGCTCCGCGTCTCGATCAGATTCACTCTGCGCTGCACTTCTCTTTTTCCTTCATATCCCCAGTAGGTGTTTCCTTGTTTTACAATCATGATCTATTCGCCCTCCTTGGGTGCTGGGGTATCAATGGACTGCAGCCACTTCTTTTCCAGATTCCACTTCCACTCGTCGGCAAAGTTGTTGACTCTCTGGATTACATATCTGACCGAATTGATTGTTCGCACTGTCGCTCCTTGGTGAAAGTCCCTATTAACGTTCTCTACGATGACTTTTAACGGCACTTGTTCGTCATAGTCGTTCTCTATGGATTCTACTTCGAGATAGGTGTATTTGGTCTTCATTTGGCATCCTCCTTGTCTGATGCTGGAATGTCGTTCTTTGGCGTAATGCTCTGTGCTGCTATTTCAAGTAACCGTTTGACCAAAACTCCTTTGGTCAATTCAGTCTTATTTTCCTCTGATCGGAAATGAAATTGTGGTTTGTAACCTGTGAAGAATGGTTCACGTTTCGTCATTGCCTACCTCCTGTGCTGGGGTATCTGGGTATAGGGTGGATAAAAGTTCCTTTATCATCACTCCTATCCATTCATCCCTGGTTTCATCGTCAATTTTCTCTAGCAGCTTTTTCAGCCGTTGTTCCCGGGCCTCTGACTCCCTCAGCGCCGTCCGTAACTCTAATATCTCTTGGGCTTGGTGGCCGACCTTGTTATAGGCTTTGTCTCGCCATATCTCTGCATCGTCTGCACGGGCTTTCTCGGCTGTGTAGTGTGTCAAAGTCGCCTCATAGGATTGTTGGTATATCTTGGCTTCTTGGAGCCAGTAGGGAAGGGCTTCGCGACATTCAGCAGCAAACGCAGCCTCTTCTTCTCGCTCGAACTCTGCTATTGGACGGCATCCTTCTTCAGTCAATCTGTCGTACTCTTCCAGTCGGTTGCCGTTGTTGTACCATTGATCGCCTTCCTGTGCCTTGCACATATCCATATCCTTTTGCCAGTCCCTCGGTGTTTGTGTCATTGGGCTTCCTCCCACATTTTGGCTTGTGCTTCCTCAGCATCTTTAATGATTTTGTTGTATGCCACTTTGTCCTCTTCAGATCCCTTGATAAGTTCGCAGTCCGAAAAATATTCAAAATTATTGCCGAACAAATGGTAGATGCTATCCGGCTCTTCACTTCCCTCTTCAAGCATTCCGGCGCATTGCTGTAAACCACCACCAAAATCGTCATCATACTCAAACCACTGAGGAGTCATCATGATTATTTTTCCTTTAAGATGTTCGGAGTTGTGATCCTTGCACCATTGTTCTCCGAACTTGACACTGTCTCCGGGTTCAAACTTAATATTTTGATCCATGCTTATATCCTCCCTTAGTGGGAGAGGAGGGCTGCTATACCCGCCTCTGTCCCTTAATAGTTGGTATCTTCAGTGCATTACCACTCTGTCGAACAAACAATAAACGGTTCGCCTTCCCAGTGCTTCTCCAGGATTTCTTGAATAGAAATTAATTCATCGTCTTCTTCGCTGTTGCGCACCTTAGACTCAGGAGAAATAATCTCTACATCATCGTCAGCGTACAATTCATCATCTTTTACTCCCGTAAGCTCTGTATAGAAGGATTTCGCTTCTTCAACAGAGTAAGCGGCCACCGCATCACACTCGCAAATTTGGTACACATACACATCCTGGAGTCCCTTTTCCTCGGCAACCTTTAATTCTTCCATTTTTATCATCCCTTCGATTTTTCAATGTACTATGTGCGGGGAGAGGAGGGCTGTATACCCTCTCTGTCCCTGTATGCGTTGCGCTAATCAAACCAGTTGAGGTCGTCTGTAATCACTACAACTCCAAAAGCGACTATTAAGATGATGATTATGACGATCGTCCAAAACGTACCCATCGAATCACATCCTTACTTCCTGGCATCGTCGAAATGCGCACTAAGATATTTGCCGCACTCCCTCAAAGACATCACATTCTTTTTGCGCTGCACGTTTACTGCCGAATTTCAAAGCTTGGCTGAGGTCAGTTGTATACTCCTCAGAAAGTGAATTGATTACTTTTTTCAGATATTCGCCTTGTAGATTAACGATAACCCATTGCTCCATTGAACCCTCCACCTATCGTATAGTTTGCTTCAATTCTGCGGCGCTGAAGTTCCTGCGTTACCAACGATCGTCCAGACGCTATCCGGATAGACATCCAGCCAATCCCCGAGACCGATGATTGTATTCTGAACTGCAAGGCCACTTACACCTGCTTTATTCTCCGCATGGACAACCAAAGCCATTTCTCCAGTCTCTTCATCCTTCAAAACGTCATATTCCTTAATAAGATTTCCTGCCGTGTCGTGTCTTGCTTCAACTTTTCTGGTCATTCTGTAACTCCTCCTTCATTGGGAAGCTCAACTTTACCGTTCTCGTCATACACATCAAACATCTCATTTGTGGAACTGAGCGTGGACTGTCTCAGCTCAAGGATTCGTTTAAGAGTCTTGCATGTGTACACTTTCATTCCCTGATGCCGCCCATCAAGCCCTGTGAATGAACCACGATAGAAGCGTGCAAAATCACTATGCTTGTAGACCGCGCGGTCATCGCTCATATATGGCCTCTCTGGTATCACTGTTCCGTCAGTCTTGCGTATCTCCGGCAGCGTCTTCGCCTCCGGCTCCTTGCGTAAGTAGTACATATGCTATTTCGCCTCCCGTAGCGTGATATATGCCGCCTCTGCCCTCTGACGGGGAGTGGAGTTATTAATTTTCGCCGCAGTCATGAAGTCAAGCAGTCGATTTGAAAATTCTCTTTCGTATACTGTCTCTCCGAACATGACAGTAAGAAGATTTTGTATATATCCGCCGGCATCAATTCTTGTAGCCTTTTCCTGTACCTCTAGAGAGGCAGCAGGGTCGGTGCAGAAGTCCTTGGGCATTGTAACTGCGGTACCTTTAATCACCCTTCCGGGGTATCGTTTATCCTCGGTGTACCCCATCAATACCGCCAGCGCCCGGTTAAGCTCAGGGGTGGTCATTGTCTGTACCTGTGTCATGGCTGTGTCTCCCCCATGGCAGCACGGGCCAGATCCGGCTTGCCGAGCTCATACCATCCGAGTGCTGCGCTTTGCCGGGCTATGGTCTGTTGTGCCTCTGCCAGCTGCCGTCTGATGTCTGCCGCGGCCTTTTCCTGTTTGAGATACTGCCGATCAGCATTATCAAAAGCCTTTTCCCATTTGTCTCCCCGAGCACGCTCTGCCTCCAGTGTGGGTTGTATATTAACCAGTTGTTGTTGTGCCTCTTCTAGAGCAGCCAACAACTCCAAAAGTTCAATATTCGTTATGTTGGCTGAGCAATTTCCGTATATTGTTTCGGATTCTTCTTGTGCATCACGTTTGATCCCTTCTTGCCGTTCTGGTGTCATGCCGGGTAAGGAAACTTTTCCTGCCTCACTCATAGCTGCTGCCTCCTTCCCAGTTCCAGAGACTGAGTTGACCCTTTGCCGGGACCGGCTCCGGGAGTTGCTTTACATCCCTCAAATCCCAGGCGTAACGGCCAGGGGTGAAATCGCCGAAATCATATTCTGGGGAATACACTCGCTCTCCGTTTTCGAGGATGTATCCATCCGTCCATGTCTCTGCGGACCGAATGCAGTCTTTGAGAATGGTTGTAGCTATTACAGAGCCAGTAGGCAGCATGCTTATGCTTAAAATTCCGTTCCTGACTAATGCCGCTTTGATTTCAGGTTCGAGGCAGGCGTCACGGTCCACCTGCTTGCCAGCATGGATCGCCAGTTCACCACGGTATTTTGTCTGCCAGCCGCGGGTCTCAAAACGTTTCTCGCCGAGCGCTATCAGCGTTGCCCAGGGCTGTTTTATGGTTATAGCCTTCATGCCTTTGCCGCCTCCCCTTCAATAACTCCGTCCCCCTTAAGCTTAGATATCAGGATCACGTAAGAGTCATAATGCTCTGTGATGATCTCCCTGGCCTTTCTGACAGCCTCTTTATACCGTTCATGGCTGTACACTTTGGTTCCGGTAGCAACGTCTGAAACGGTCCAGAAGTCGAAAAACTTACCTTCCGTTAGGTGGATTAAAAAATCATGATTGCCGATAGTGAACACTTTCTCGCCGATTACTGGTTGTAACTCCCCGTTCATCATTCGTATTTTGAATTCCTCAGGTTGTTTCAGCTTCCGAGCTGGCTGCCGCGGCTTCTCCTTGCGCTTTCTCGGCTTTCTTGGTGTGGATCGCTTCAGAGAGGCGGCAATTTGGTTGAAGTCATCCGCAGCAATACCCGTCATTTCAATGAGTTTCTGCTCGACATCCTTGAAGTGCCGTCTGTGTTCGGTTACGAGGTCCAGCTTTGGATTGCTATCCAGTTGCTCATACCACCAAGGGCGGAAGACGTTGTGATATTGGTTATCTGCAAACAGTTGGACACTTTCAACCAATCTCTGAGCGTGGAAACGTGAAACTGTCTTTCCTTGATGGACATTCTGAGCAACGATCCTGAACCATTTCTTCTGGTTCCGTCTTTTGTGTTTGCGCATTATATCCCTCCTTTGTTGTTAGAGGATGAAATGAAGGGTCGGCCCTCGCCTGCCGGCTGGGCAATGCGGTCTTCTCGATGGCCTGCGGCCGGAGCGGGACCGTTCTTCTCGCGTAACACAGCAGCGGCGACAACCGTTTTGATTTGCTCTCCTTCAAAAGTCTCAATGCTGTATGAAGCTCTTTCGTCCGGCTCTCCGCAGTTATACCAAGCAGATATGGAAAACGAGAACTCCGGCCGATCGTCCAGGTATTTCGCAACAATATTCCATGCTTGCTGAACATCTTGAGGTAATGACTCCAAATGATCATCCCCTTCGCTTATGGTTAATTGCTCCGCTCCCCATCCGCAGCAGGGGCAACGGTAGACATTCGATTTGATTTCTTGCATATCAGCTGCGCACTCCAAGCACACCAGAATCATGTTTCCCGCTCCGCTTCAGCCAGCTCGCCGAGCGTCAACCGGTTCCTATCGATTTGCTCAGGGCTCCGGGCATACAGCGGAGCGTAACTGTGAGGCGGGAAAGCCTTTGAAACATGTAGGTAAGCTGCTGGTTGCTCGCCTGCCGCAACATGCGCCCCCAGTTCAGCGCAGCGGAAGCGGGGCAGGAATATCCATCCCTCAGGCCGTGCTGGGCGCCATCCGGGGCCACCGGTGATATAGATTGGTTTCCCGCAAGCTGATGCTTCGGAGCGGGTCAGCCATCCGTTCTGATCAACCATAGGCCATAAGCTCCCGCTTGAGTATCGGCCAGAGCGGAGTCATGTGACGGATCCGGATGTAACGGCACCGCTCATACTCCTGGAGTTTGCCTTTGTAATATTCGATTTGTTCCTGAAAGATAATATCCCGGCAGTGTTGACACACCGGAACGGTCGTCCATGTGGTTGTGGCGTCTAATCTACAGGAAGGCACTGAGCACATCGTTCTCAATGGTTCGGTCCCTCCCCTCTATCCCGTTTCTCTTGTCGTTTTTTCTCTTCCGCTTCCTTTTTGGCCCTCAGCTCCACCATCAGTCTTTCATGCTCCGCAATTTCCTCCGGAGTAGGCGGCGTGAGATTGTTTTTCGTAATCTCAATATGCTGCTTGCCACTGTGACCACCACGGTTGCCTCTGTTACCTGTTTGCTCAGGTGGTTTGTCCTTGGTCCAAGGTTCGTCAATGCCATCAGCCTTCCAGCGCTTGAGAATGCCCTGCACATAGCCTAAATTCCGTTTTCCAGCCAATACAGCCTTTTTCATCGCTTCACAGAGCCAACGTGCGCTATAATCCTTGATGAAATCATTTATTTGATCTTTGATCACATCACTGATGGTGCCGAATCCTTCATTTTCGAACATCCTAAAAGCATCGGGAACCGATGGAAGAGGACCACCACCAAAAAGGTATTCATCTTCTGCGGAATCGGGCGAAGCCTCGATGACTGGTTCAGTTCCGTTCTGTTCTTGTTCTGTTCCCTTCTCTTCAGTTCCCTTCAGTTCAGTTCTGTTCAGTTCAGAGGGAATTTCTTGGACATTCCCGGAACTTCCCGGAAAGTCAGGGAATTTAGAGCGTGTTCGCTTATGCAATCCCTGTTGATGCTTCTCAAATTGCTGAATCTGGATGACTCTTTCGCCGTCAACTTCATACCACAGAATCAGCCCTTGAACGTCTAGAACCAGCAGGGAGTCGCGTATATCCTTAATGGACTTGTCCAACATCGGCACAACCAAAGCCTTGATCTTGCCCGGAGAACCCGCCAGGCGTCCGAAATCGTCCGCATGAGGGATCATCCAGGTGTAAAGCAGCATATCGAATATATCAGGCAGTTCGTTGACCTTTTCCGATATTGAAATCACCTTCGAGAGCATTCTTTTTTCAGCCATCGGCAACGCCTTCCTTGTTGTTATGGGAATTTCCCGGAACTTCCGGGAAAGCCCGGGAATACAATTCCTCTCTCTTGTTAATTGCCCACTGTTTCCCGCCTGCAGTGTAATCCACGTAATGGTGGCATGTACCACTGTTGACGCTGGGACCGCAGAGCATGGCAACATCATTGACGGTAGTTTTACCCTCGATCTGCCAGCGGCGCACCAGGTGGGCGCATTGCAGACCTTCCGTGCTTCCACACTGTTCACAGCGACCGCCGGATCTCTCCAGCGCCGCTGCATATACTTCCTTACTGATTGCTCCACGCTGCTTCGCAGTGGGATTATTTCGCTTATGCTTGGGCTTCGGAACAGGATCAAACCCAAAGCTAACCACGGCGTCCGCCACCGAACATGTGCTGATTAAGACATGAATAATTGCAGCAAAGCGTATTTCCATAACGCACGACCGATTGCCCGGACAAGATCACCCGGCGGCAGTATTGGTCCGCACAGGTACCGACGATGACAAATTTCTCCTTATCTGCTGTTTTCATTGCTTTTTCCTCCGATCACTGATAAACTGTCCGTAATATGTTTTTTTAAGCTACAGTCCACGGCTCCTAACCCGTTGGGCTGTTTTTCGTTTATCCACAGATTATCCACACTGCAAGGCGACTTCTCCCGGACTGCTCCAGATCGCAAGCAGTTCATCGCGGTATTCTCGGAACATCCTAATTGCATGCTGCTCATTAGTTTCATCTCCCCGCATTCTCGCGTCTTTGCTGGCTTCAAGCCAACAACGCATTTGATAACGGCACTCCTTGGCGTCTTTCATGACCATCCCTCGCCTTTGAATTTATTGATAAAATAAATCTGCCCCTTGCCGGTGACTTTGGTTGTCCGGGTAATACGGCTGCTGCCGTCTAGGTTGTTAATGGTTCTGCTGCGGATCTCGAAGAGTTCCAAATCCATAGCTCGCTGAGTCGGCATGTTGTAGTAATCACCCTTCGTACCAAGAAATCCGCGACTGCGAAGCACTTTGAACAGCCGGTTCTGGCCGATATCAATGCCATTCTGCTTCAGCAACTTTGCTAGCTCGCCGATCAGGATGGTTGTGGAAGATACCTCGACCGATTCGGCATACAGCACCTTCGGTTTGTCCTTTTCGACCTTCACTTCAAGCGCCCGACGGGCCGCCCGTTCCTCTTTCAGTTTGGTTGCTGCCTCAATGAGCAGATCTGGATTATCCAGAAGCTCGTCTGCAGCATACATGCCTGTCTTCCGGATTGATGGGAGCACTTCTTCGAAAATCCAGCGTTCAAATCGCTCGGCCTTGGCTTTGATGGCCTGACTGCGGGATTGGTCAGCAGCTTTGACGATCAAACGGTATACATCTCCTTCCGGCACGACCTTCGCTTCCTGTTCGCCACCGGATGTAAGGACACGGTAACTTACCGCCCCCTTGCAGTGAGCAGATACAGCTTCATAGGGTCTGACATAATCAAGAGATTTCGCTACGTCATTACCAACAAAGTGAGTTTTTCCCGCAAGATCAATGGTACGAACCTCCCCGAACTCAGGGTGATTAAAAATAGTCGGTTGATTGTTCATGGTGTCTCCCCCTTTCGCCGTGTATCGTCCGTAATTCGGACGAAGGATTTCAAAGCGACGAATATCGTCGAATTAGAGCGAAGTAATATAGCGAACCTCGATGTCATTGATGAATGATTGCATTTGCTTGTCTCCAGCGTAGTGCCGGCGGTACATGGCGATGATTTGCTGCAGTAGCTCCCTCGGAGCTCCAGCATCTAGGCAGGATTGAAGCGTTACCCGAATTGCATACTGTTCTGCTGCTTGGTCAATTACTTGTTGTTCGTCGTGCACATTATCCCCTCTCCCTTTTCGAGCCGCTTTCTTCTGTTTCGCAATCGTGAATACATCGTTTTTCGTCTCACCCAACGAACGTCAGCAGGTTCTTTTGACCACGGTCCTTTGAAAACAACAATTGATCCGGTTTTAAGCGCCATGTTCTCTATTGCCTTCTTACTTGCCATCCCTGCTTTCATCCTCCGATTTGCATAAATTTTAGATGATTGGTTATGATGGGTCATAGAGGGCTACACCTCAGAACCGTAGCTCGCCCTCTCCTTTTCAGCAATCCACTCCATTAAAGCAGCTTTCCTAATTCGACGTACTTTACGCAACTTTATGCTTGGAATGTCTCCTGATTGACACCATGCATATACGGTGCTGCGTGCAACATTGAGATAATCTGCAACTTCATCCGGTGTGCAAATTTCTGGTAAGTTTACACTCTCCAAGATAATCCCCCTCTTTGTTGCTAAACAGCAACATTATTAACAAAAAATTTTGGAAAAACGTCAACCAAAGTCATATTAAATTTCTGGGCTATTTTCACCGCTTCTTCAAGAGTGATGTCTCTATCCCCCCTTTCTGATCTGAGGTACGTTTCTTTATTTACCTCAAGCAAATCAGCCATCTCTTGAGCGGAAAACTTCTTCACAACTCTTCTGATGTATGCTAATTCGGCGTATCTCGTCTGTTTGGATTCCATGACTTCACCTCCTAGCGTACCTCAATCCTAATACAAACGTTGCTGTTTTGCAACAACAATAATTCGTTTATTATTTAAGTGGCTATTCAGCAACAAAATTGTTGCGAAAAACACCTTATTGTTGTATATTAATTTCAGGAGGTATCAAAATGGACATTTTTAGCATAGTTTTCTCGGAATTAGCAGAAAAAAGTGGATACACGGATGCAGAATTGGCGAGACGATTAAAAGTGAATCGTTCAACTATTGGACGTTGGAAAAGTGGCGAACTTTCGCCCAAGCTTCCAGTTTTAAAAACAATCGCGGAATTATTCCAAGTAAATCCCTTAATTTTCGTTGATGATAAATATAAAAAATCTTCTTTACCAGAAGGCGCTATTCCGGTTAAGGCTACATCTATTTCAGTTCCCCTTTACGGATCAATTGCAGCTGGCATGCCTCTTGAAGCAATCCCGGTAGAAGAATACATAGAAATTCCTGAGGATGTAGGGAGCTGGTATCCAGATGCATTTCTTCTTCGTGTAAATGGAGATAGTATGAATAAAGTCGTTCCTAATGGGGCATACGCGCTTATTGATCCATACAATGGTGAAGACGTCGGGAATGGTGACGTTGTGGCTGTACAGGTAAATGGATATGAAGCAACGCTTAAGCGATTCTTCAAACTACATAATACTGTTGTCCTGGAGCCAGACAGTTACAATCCAGACCACGTTGCCCAAAATTTCACTTCACCTGAATTGGACAGTCTTAGAATTATGGGAAAAATGGTATGGTACATGTCTCCTCCAAACGCTAAATTTTAAATGATTAATTTTTGAAAGGAGGTGAAATAGAGAATGCCAAGAAAACCAAAAAAACCACCAGAAGATATCAAGTACCCCGGGGTACGTGAAAGAGGCGGTGTGTTCCGTTTTCGCTATGACATTATTAATCCAGAAACGGGTAAGCGAAAGCAAAAAGAATCTGATCCATTCGCTACAGCTCTGGAAGCTTTTACTGCAGGGATTAAAATTAAGGAAGAGCTTCAAAACAAAACTTTTGTTGAAAAGAAACTCATTACTTTTGACGATTGTTGTACTGATTTTTTAAAGTCATTCAGTGCCAAAAATAAGAAAGGCGGAACAGTCACTGCAAGAACTAGATATCTTAAACGCGCTCGTATCCATTTTAAATTCATAAAAATTCAAGACATTACAAAGAAACAATATCAAGAATTTTTAAATTCACTGAAATTCGTCATAAAAAAGGACGGAACAATTGGGTTAAAAGAAAACTACATCAAGAGTATTCAAGTTTCATGTAAGCTGGTTTTCAATTATGCAATGGAAAACGGAATTATAAAATTAAATCCAAGTGTAGGTATTGAAATACCTAGCTACCCTAAAACTGTTGAAGAATTAGAAAATGAAATTGAAATACCTAACTACATGGAGAAAGAGGAGCTAGTCCATTTTTTAAGAATAATCCAAGAACACGGTACCGAACAGGAATATCATTTCTTTTATGTACTTGCATACACCGGACTGCGAATTGGTGAGCTCTGCCCATTAAAATGGAGGGATCTAGACAAAGTTAAAAAACATCTCTCTATTACAAAAACTCTTGTAGAAGGCACAAAAACAACAGATATAGTCATAGAAACCCCAAAGACAAAATCCTCTATTCGAAAAATCAGCATAACTACGAATGTCATTTCTAAATTTGATGCTCAAGCATCTTGGCAAAGACAATACAAAATGTCAACCAGAATTAAATATTTTGAAAAAAGTGAATTTGTTTTTATTAATACTCGGACATTTCCAGGTTACCAAATAACGGCTGGACGAATGCGCAGTAGAATGAAGGATTTTCTTAAACTCGCTGGATTGTCCGAAGATCTATCTCCTCATTCTTTAAGACATACACATGTTTCATTGTTGGCAGAAGCCCGAATAGCGCTTGAAGTAATACAAGAGCGGCTAGGTCATAAAAATGACGAAATAACCAAAGCTATTTACTTACATGTAACCAAAAAACTAAAAACAGAGGCTCCAGAAAAGTTTGAGGAACTGCTTAATGGATTATAATGTGGGAAAGATGTGGGAAGAAGATAGGATTTTCCTTGATTTATCAACGCTTTAC
>NZ_JBOFBG010000055.1:0-35480 GCF_051594305.1 Paenibacillus sp. IHBB 3054
AGGGGTATCCCAAGTAGCCATTTCATGGCTTTTGAGACACCCCCTGTTCTTGCACGATGATTGTTGTATTTCTTATGCTACGGCAATTCGTTTCTTGATTAGGACGCCGAGCCTATAGTTAGCTTACTAACTCGTTTGCGGTACAAATGCAGCAGAGCATAGGAGAGGACAAAGGCGGCAGTAACCAGCCACAGCGGAATCCGCGGGTCCAGCTTGTAGGCCCATCCGCCGATAATGCCCGCAGGTGAGGTGAAGAGTAGAATCAGCACGGACAGCATAGAAAAGACCTTGGCGCGTTTATCATCGTCGATGGCATTCTGGACAGCGGTTTCCAGATAAGGCGAGCTGATCATTAATCCCACTGCTGACAGGATGGTACTAAGGCCGATCCAGATCAGGCTGGATGACGGGTAAAGCACGAGCATAATGCTTGATAGAGCGGACAACGCAAACCCCGCCATCATGGAGCGGTTCGCACCCTGCTCCGGAATTTTAGGCATAATCAGCCAGAGCGTCAGCAGCATGATGACGGAGGACACTGCCGGAAAGAGCGACAGAATGCTGTTGTCCAGCCGCAAATAGTCTGCCAGATAAAGAGACAGATAAGTCGTCTTCAATGTGGCCTGAAAGTTGAACAGGATGTACACAGCAAAGATCAGCAGCAGATTGCTATCAGCCCACAGCTCGCGGAAAGCACCGCTGTATTCGATCAGGCTCTGATTTAGTCCAAGCTCGCGCGTCTCCTGCCTTTTCTGGATTCCGGCTGCGGTTTCGCGGGTGGTCAGATGCCGGCCGACAAACTGGAAAGTCATCAGGACAAAAGCGAGAACGTACATAATCCTTACGCCTTGCACCATTCCGTATTGGGCGACGAGCAGACCGCCGAGCGGTGCGAACAGGCCGCCGATGACACTGATGATCTGCAGCAGTGTGAATACGTAGGTACGGTCGGCTGGCCGGGTATCTTCAACAATCAGGCAGTAGAAAGCGACATGCGGCACGCGCTGAAAACCGTTGATGAAGGCAGCAGCCACAAAAAACCACAGGTTCTGCGAGAACGCCCACAACAGCGTGGCCAAGCTCCAGCTAAGCAGGTCAAAATATAAAATCGCCCGCTTGCGGCCCAGCCGGTCAGTTAAATAGCCGCTGATAAAAGAAGACAAGACTTGAACGATAAGTCCAATTGTTGTGATCCAGCCGATATTCATCTCCGTAACGCCAAGCTCGTACATATACAAGGTTGCGTAGGTAGAGAACATGCTGAACGGGATCAGGAAAAAAGGCTCGAATGCGAGACAGCCCCGGCTGTTCCCCTGCAGACGGGCGAATAACGGTCGTGCCATGATGGTTCCTCCGGATTGTTATAATTATTGGATTCAAGCTTTAATCGTATATGAATTTGCGGAAAAATAAAAGAAGGAAGTATACGTATTATCCGATCCTATTTCTTGAAAAATGTTTACATTTCATGTGATGTATATATACTTGTAATTAAAGTTATTAAATTACCCGGAATTATCCGGCAGGGGAGGATCATCATGAGCAGCAACATTAGAGTAGGTATTGTAGGATACGGCAATCTGGGAAGAGGGGTACAGCAGGCGATTCAACAAAATCCGGATATGGAGCTGGTCGCCATCTTTACACGCCGGGACCCCGGCCCGTTGGCGGAGGAAACAGGTGTCCTGACAGAACGCCTTTCCGATGTTGAACAGTACATAGGCCGAATCGATGTAATGATTTTATGCGGAGGATCGGCGACGGATCTGCCGGATCAGACGCCGCAGCTGGTGAAGTTGTTTAATACGGTGGATAGCTTTGATACCCATGCCAAGATTCCCGATTTCTATGAAAAGGTAAATGCCGCTGCACAAGAGGGCGGAAAAGTCGGTGTGATTTCCACTGGTTGGGACCCTGGACTCTTCTCCATGAACCGCCTGTTAATGCAGGCCGTGCTGCCGGAAGGACAGGACTATACCTTCTGGGGTACCGGAGTCAGCCAGGGGCATTCCGATGCGATCCGCCGTGTGCCGGGCGTCAAGGCAGGAGTCCAGTACACTGTACCGGTGCAGGCAGTAATTGAACGTATTCGCTCCGGTGAGACGCCACAGCTGTCCACCCGCGAGAAGCACCGCCGCGACTGCTTCGTTGTAGCGCAAGAGGGGGCAGATCAGGAAGCCGTACGGCGTACCATTACAGACATGCCCGATTATTTTGCCGACTATGATACGACGGTGACGTTTATTACAGAAGAAGAGCTTGCCGCAGAACATTCCGGCATGCCGCACGGCGGATTTGTCATCCGCAGCGCAGTCACGGGCAACGGCAGCAAACAAATTGCTGAATTCGGTCTGAAGCTCGACAGCAATCCCGAGTTTACGGCCAGCGTACTTATAGCTTATGCCAGAGCCGCTTACCGGCTGAGCAATGAAGGGGCAGTTGGGGCGAAGACGGTATTCGATATTCCGCTGGGCTATCTTTCCCCGAAAGCTGCGGAAGTCCTGCGCCGCGAATTGCTGTAACAGCTGCACAGACAGATCAGACGCGATGCACTCATAGACAAGCTGAAAGTATCATCACAAAAAGACGTGCCGGTTTGCGGCACGTCTTTTTGTGAGCTGATTTTAAGAATGTTCTTTAAGCAGTAGCCCGGGCAGCCTGTCAGTCTTAGACGACCCCTTGGGCCAGCATAGTGTCAGCTACCTTCAGGAAGCCGGCGATGTTGGCACCTGCCACCAAGTTGCCGGGCACTTCGTATTCATCTGCTGCCCGGACAGCGCTGCGGTAAATGTTCTTCATAATCTGCCGCAGCCGTTTATCCACCTCTTCAAAGGCCCAGGACAGCCGCATTCCGTTCTGGCTCATTTCCAGACCTGATACGGCTACACCGCCGGCATTGGCTGCCTTGGCCGGTGCGAACAGGATTCCATGCTCCAGAAAGTAATCGATGGCCGGCAGTGTAGAGGGCATGTTGGCGCCTTCTCCAACAGCCTTCACCCCAGCTGCTACAAGCGTCCGCGCTGCCTCTTCATCCAGCTCGTTCTGGGTGGCGCAAGGCAAGGCAATCTGGCAAGGGATGGTCCAGATGGCTGTGCTGCCTTCCGTATATACCGCATGGGGATGCTCTTTGACATATTCGCTGATCCGCAGCCGGTCTTGCTCTTTCAATCGCTTGACGGTATCGACATTGATTCCTTTCGGATCATAAATGTATCCGGCGGAATCGCTGCAGGCGACAACGAGTGCACCGAGCTGCTGTGCTTTTTCCATGGCATAAATCGAAACGTTTCCTGAACCGGAAACGACGACGGATTGCCCATGGAAGTCCAGTCCTTGCGCGGCCAGCATTTCCTGCACGAAATAAACGAGACCGTAGCCTGTAGCTTCTTTTCTCGCCAGACTTCCGCCGTATAACAAACCTTTGCCGGTAAGCACACCTGCTTCATGGCCCCCGCGGATCCGTTTATATTGCCCGAACATATAGCCGATCTCACGCGCGCCGACACCTATATCACCTGCGGGGATATCTGTATCCGGACCGATATGGCGGTATAGCTCAGTCATGAAGCTCTGCGCGAAGGCCATGATTTCCCGGTCCGACTTGCCCTTGGGATCAAAATCGGCACCGCCTTTGCCTCCCCCGATCGGCAGGCCGGTCAGAGCATTTTTGAATATCTGCTCGAAGCCCAGAAATTTGACAATGCCCGAATAGACGGATGGATGGAAGCGAATGCCGCCTTTATAAGGTCCGATAGCACTGTTGAACTGGATCCGGTAGCCGCGGTTGACGCGGATCTGACCGGAGTCATCGCTCCAGGGAACACGGAAGGAAATGCTGCGTTCCGGCTCAACCAGCCGTTCCAGAATCGCATGCTCCATGTAATGGGGGTGGCGGGCCAGCACGGGCACTAGGCTATCCAGAATTTCTTCGACAGCCTGATGGAACTCGCGTTCCTGTGGGTCGCGGCGTTTGACCTCTTCATAGATACGCCGTACATAACTTTCGGCCGAAGCTGAGGCTTCCGGTGTAAGGGTAGACACTTGATGAACACTCCTTGTCTGTATAGTGGATCTGGTTAAACCCATCATTTACTAAGAATTTAAAAGAATTTTACTAAAACCTGACATCCTTTTGCCAATCAATTCTTTTTTGATGGCCTATCAATAATTTCTATGAAACTAACAAAAGGTGTTATATTTATGCAAAGGATAGCTTTTATTCTGCGCCCGCCGCAGTATAAATATACGTGTGATCCGGCAGGGAGAAGACGATTACAGCGGGGGGAATGCGGGTAAAAGTGTAGTGATTATGCACTGCAATCCACCTATGAAGTAGAGCCAAAGGGCCAAGTGTAATTCTATTGAAGGATGTTTGAGAGAAAAAGAAGCTTACTCCTGAAATTGAAGCCTTTCTCAAAACAGCATTAAAGCCTCTTAGCGATTCAAATCTTTAACGAGCTTATCCGATACTTTCGACGATATTTCCTTCAATGTCTTTGATATGGGTAGGTACGATACTCACAATGAGTTCCGGCCAAGCTGGAACCGCGAAAGTTCCGGCTACCGGGGTTAGCAGCTGGGCAATTGCTGTCGCCGCAGCAGGATCAAGCTTAAATGTGACTGAATCCTCCTGTTCCTGTACTTCTCTGGCCTCACCCGGCTCGAAGACGATCCGGGTCTCCGGGCCGGATAAGGTCAAGTTACGCTTTTTCAAGATTCTTCCCCGCAGCAATTTACCAACAACCTCAGCCTGCTTTGCGCCGATGGTCAATGTCTTGGAGATGCCCCCGGCAGGTGAAGAATTCCAGGACAACTGATCAACATAGAGAATTCCGGTATTTGAACCCTCCGTCTCACTGCCAATCCGAACGGCTTCAGAAACCGCAGGGAGGCTCAGTAGCGAATCTCTCAGCAGATTAGTTGTGTAGAGCGGTATATGCTCAGAGATTGCCGAAAGAACCCCAAGCGTATTCCAGACCTGCATAGCCAGCAGCTCTTCTTGCGTAATGCCGATCATTTGCAGAAACTCCACCCGCCCGTTTGGAGTCTCGATCTCCGGTAGCTGAGGATCGGCAATGAAGGAGAGGGCAGTCAGAAGCGTATCTGCTCCCTGACAAATAGGACCATTCGCGTCCATGTAATCACCGGACCGGAAGATATTGCCGCTGCCAAACACATATCTCCCCATATTCTGAAGGAGATTCAATGCCCAGGCCGGGGGCTCATCTTCGTTGTCTGGTTTGGACAGCCGGAAGGTCAATTCAAATCCATAACCGCTGTATTCAAGATCACTGCTCTCTTTATCGTAAAGCTCTGAGAACCCGTAGGTAACAAAATGCCAATGGGCTACAGGCTTTTTCACTTCATACACACTGATGCCATTCAGAGGATCAGGGCCTCCCAGCATATACGGAATTATAGTTCCATAGTGTTTGGGCTCTTGGTCTCCATAGATGTTCTGTAAAGACGCGTCTATAGCGTCCCAACCCGAGGCGTTTTCTACTTCACTCATTTTCTGCAAACCTCCTTGTTTAATGTGGAAACAACTGTTTTTGCAACAACAGCCATAATTCGTCTATGCTTGCTACACTATCTCTTGGGATGTCAATTCTTTCGAAATAATCCTTCAAGATGAAACCACAGAAAAGATGAATAGAAAGGCCTTTAATTAGTGCATCCAGGAACAATTCCCGGTCTTCTTCACCGATATATTCCGCCACCAGCTCTTGATCGCATAAGAACAATTCAAATATTATTGCAGGCAGCTCGTAATAGGCTGGAGCCATGATGCAGTCTGCAAAGTCGATTAGCGTAACGGAGCGATCAGTACCAATGATCAGATTATCCCTCGTGATATCACCGTGTACCAAAACCACTTCATCAAAATCCAGGTTCTCAGCGCATCTTGCCAGCTCTTTGATGAGATTCGGATTCAACCCATCCATGCGGTTCATTCGGTTGTCTTGATTTTTGAGGTCAATGCGGGGCAGCAAGTTTTGCGCCGGCTGATGGAGTTTTCCAGAGATCTGTTTGATGTGATCTGCAAATTCTTTCTTCTCGGATGAAGAAGCTAGTAAAAGTTCCTGAATAGAAAATGCGGAAGGTACATAATCCATAATAAGATAACGAAACAAATACTTGTCCATAAACTCCCCGTGCCCGATGATCTTGGGGATGGAAATATTATGATTCATAGCAAATTCCATTACTGCCAGTTCAGTGGCGTAGTCTTGTTGCGTATCCATATTAGTTTGTATGGGGGCGTAGATTTTAATGATTAGCTCATTGGCTTTGAAGACTGCGTTGGTGCCTGGAGGAAGATTCTCTAAGGATTCTGCCAAAGGTAAACCTTCTTTATGGAAGATCGCATTGGCTAAAGGGAAAAAGGCCTCCCTCGATTGGAAAACGCTGCTCCAGGAATCCCACCCGTTCAAAGTATGTTCAAATAACAATAATTTCTCCTCCGAACCTTCAGATTATAGTTGCATAGAAGACTATACTCATTAGGATACACATTTTGTATCTATTTTCCAAAGGAATATTTCACTGTTAGCGGATTATTGCCTAATTCTCCAAAACTACACTTTGATACATTGTACGGATCAACAACAAATTGTGGCAGAATCAGGTCTGGAGGGTAATCAATAAGGAACCTGGATTTGGTTCAGGAAGATATTCTCTTGAAGAGAGGCGTGATCCGAAGCATGAAGGCAGTTGTGATTGAACAATTTGGCGGACCTGAAGTATTGGTGGGCAAAGAAATTCCCAAGCCGGTGATTGAACCCAATCAGGTATTGATTCGGCTGAGGGCAACATCTGTAAATCCGGTGGATTTTAAAATTCGGCAAGGTGCTATGGGCTCTGCCACTGGTGATTTTCCATTAGTGTTAGGCGGAGATGCCGCCGGTGTGGTCGTTGAGGTAGGCGAGAATGTGAGCCGGTTTAAGGCGGATGAACGTGTCTTTGCACGTCCGCGTGATTTCGGCACTTATGCCGAGTATATCGCGGTAGATGCGGATGTGGTGAGCAAGATGGCCCAAAGCATTCAACTTTGAAGAAGCTGCAGCCGTGCCGCTGGCAGCGATGACAGCGTGGCAGGCGCTCGTTGACCACGGAAAGATTAAAGAAGGCGATAAGGTTCTAATTCACGCCGGTTCGGGCGGGGTCGGCACGTTTGCCATCCAGTTGGCTAAACATTTCGGAGCAGAAGTGGCCTCAACAGCCAGTTCCAGGAACAAGGAACTGCTGGAATCGCTCGGTGCCGATCGTTTTATTGATTATAAAGAAGAAGATTTTTCAAAGGTCCTCTCAGACTATGACCTCGTGCTGGACACGATGGGCGGGGATATCCAGCGTAAAAGCTTTGAGATCTTAAAACCCGGCGGCAGGCTGGTCTCTCTTGTTGAGAAACCCGATGAGCAGCTGCAGGAGAAACACCAAATCACCGGCGTTCAATTCATGATGGAGCCCAGCGGCAGTCAGCTGGAGAAGCTTGCGGAGCTTGCCGATCAAGGCAAACTGCGGGCGGTGATCGACAGTACCTTCTGGCTGAACGAGGAAGGAATCAGGCAGGCGCATGAAAAAAGTGAAACGCATCATGCAGCTGGTAAAATTGTCCTCCGAGCCGAGCAATAAGGGAAAGGCTGCGGTATTGCCTAACGGTGCGTTCAGCTGTGGCAGCTGCGGGCTGTGAACCTTCGCAAGTACGTCGTATAAGCCGGAGGCAGTCTAAATAACGAAGCAAGAGCCCGCGTCCGTTGCGGGCTCTTGCTTCGTTGTGTGTAAAGGCAGAGCAGCAATAGCCTGCTGATCTGCCGCAGATATACTAGGAGGGCCGGACAACAAGTTCATTAATAGCGGTATCGGCCGATTGTTCGATGGCAAAAAGGATTGTCCGTGCAACAGCCTCAGCCGGGAGTGCCTGCTTCCGGTATTCCTTCATCAGCTCTTTCGCATACTCCTCCGAAATGCTGTTGGCCAGCTCGGATTCAGTAACTCCCGGCGAGATTAACGTTGCCCGGATTCCGCTCACGTTTTCCAGCCGCAGTCCTTCCGTGATGGCCCGGACCGCATATTTGGTGGCGCAATATACAGCCGCCGTGGGCGAAACCTCATAAGCGCCGATCGAGGCGATATTGATGAACTGGCCGCTGCCTTGCTCCTTCATAATAGGCAGGGCGGCGGCAATTCCATGGAGTACGCCGCGTATATTCACGTCAATCATCTGGTTCCACTCCTCCAGCTTGAGACTCTCCAGAAGGGAAAGAGGCATAACGCCTGCATTGTTCACGACCACGTCAAGCCGTCCGAATTGCCGGCAGGTGAAGTCAACTAGAGCCTGCATATCCTCCAGCTTGGTGACATCCGCCTGCCGAAAGTACACGGTGCAGCCTTCTGCTTCCAGTTCGGCAGCGATTGCTTCCAGCCGTTCGGTCCGCCGCGCTGCCATAACAACATGGGAACCGCTTCGGGCCAGCAAGCGGGCGGCAGCTTCACCTATACCACTGCTTGCACCTGTAATAACTACGGTTTTTCCTGAGATATTCTTGTTCATTTCCGCTACACTCCTCATAGGGTTACTGGTGACTCTGCTTATCATTATGCGGGGAAGCAGAGTGCTGGAGGTATAGCGTTTGTCGCAGATTATTGCCTAATTCTCCAAGCTGGATTACAGTAAAGAGAGAGGAGGGGGCAAAGATGAACCAGACACAACCGGAAGAAGAACTGTCCTTAGAAGGGCAGAAGGAACTGGCTTCCTTGATTGAACGGCATACAAGAACCGATGGAAAGCACCAGAGCGCAATACCTTCGCTGCATTTATTCCGCGCTTCCTGCGAGCAGGAACCGCAGTTCGCGATCTATGAGCCGGCTCTTTGTATGATTGCCCAGGGAAGCAAATTGGTAATGCTGGCCAAGGAGAGCTACCGTTATGACCCGAGATCGTATTTGCTGGCATCCGTACATCTTCCTATCAAAGGTCAAATCCTGGAGGCGACGGCATTTCGGCCGTATCTGGGCCTACAGTTAAATTTTCAACCGGATCAAATTGTTGATATGCTGCAGATGCCGCGTTCTGGCGGGGAAGCCGGGAACCATTCCAGCCGGGGGCTGGCGGTGGGTTCCGTCAGCTCCTCTCTGCTGGACGCCGTCATTCGGCTGATCCGGTTGCTGGATAACCCGGAGGATATTGAAGGTCTGGCACCATTGATGATTCGGGAGATTTTGTATCGGGTCATGCAGGGGGAACAGGGAGCGTCTATCAAGTCTTTTGTTGTCAGCGGCAGCCATGCCCAGCGTATCGCAGCCGTTATAGACCGGATTAACCGCGACTACAGGCAGAGACTTCAAGTACATGATTTGGCCAAAATGGTCAACATGAGCGTATCTTCGCTGCACTATTATTTTAAAGAAGTTACTGCCATGAGTCCCCTGCAGTATCTGAAGCAGGTACGGTTGCAGGAAGCCCGGCGACTCCTGTTGTCGGAGACCGCAGAAGCTGCAGAGGCGGCATTTCAGGTGGGATACGAAAGCCCGTCACAATTCAGCCGGGAATATGCCCGGCTCTTCGGGCAGCCGCCCATCAGGGATGTCAAGCAGTTACGGCATTTGTTGTCAAGGAGCTGACGCCGCAATCCTCTATTTGACAATAATTTTACTTTGCCCGGCCAGCAGCCGGAGTTCACGCGGCAGCCGGTCGCGTTCATGTTCGGGGATGTCCAGCTGAACACCGTAATAATGATTATCTGCTTCCTCGCGGCCCCAGCGCAGCGTGCCCTCCAACTGCAACGGTTCTTCATGCAGCACGAGATTTAAGCTGACCCGGATTTGATTGCTGTCTACTCTAAGCGCAAGCGGCATCTTAAGACCGCAACCTGAACGGCTGATGTCATACATGAGCGCCTGTACGGGTTTGGCGGGAGCGGGTATTCCATTTATGCTTACAATAAACAAGTTGAAGGAGACCGGCTCTTTAAAGGTGTATCGGAAAGGTTCATTTCTGTGATTGATCTTCATCGGTACCTCCATAATTTTCCTGGCAATATCAGCATATATCTATCATCGTCAGGAAACGTCCCGTGATGAAGAGTAACACTTCAGTTCCATTGCTAGATAGGGGTTCCTAAGACAAAACCACAAATTTAAAGAAATTAGTGTTGACGTCTGCTCACTTGCCGTGTAACATATGAACAGTCGAAACACAGAAAACTACATACTGTTCTCGTATAACCTCGCAGCCATTTGCTACACACAGGGCGAGGGTTTCTACAGGAAGCCTATTCTTCCTAACTACGATGACAAGGATCAAATGTTATGATCCTTGTCCCCGGAGTTAGGATTTTTTGTGTGCAGCGGCCGATTCAGAAGATTCAGGAGGATTAATAAACATGAAAGATTTGAAATACCTCATATCCGTCTTAGTGGGTGCCATGAGCTATGGTATCCTATCAACAATTGTTGTGCTGGCTTACGGAAAAGGATATCAGCTTGGGGAAGTGGTCGGTACACAGTTATTGACCGGCTGCATACTCGCTTGGCTGCTGGCAGTCTATACAAAAGTCAAAGAAAACCGCAAACAAAAGAGCCGCGGCATTCCAGCCGCAGCAACGCAGCGTGTGTCAACAGCACTGACCTGGAAGCACAGACTGCTGCTCATGCTCGCCGGAGCTCCGACGGTGTTGACTGGTCTGCTGTATTATCAGTCGCTCCGTTATATTCCGGCATCGCTGGCGATCATCCTGTTGTTCCAGTTCACATGGATCAGCGTGCTGATTCAAGCTGTAAGCAAACGCCAGCGGCCCGATAAAATTACACTGCTGACTTTGCTGCTGCTATTCGGAGGAACATTGCTGGCCGCGGGGATTTTGGATCAAGGTGCCGCTCATTTCAATATGTTGGGGCTCACTTTGGGCCTGTTGTCTGCGGTAAGCTATTCGATGTTCATTATATTCAGCGGCAAAGCCGTTCCTGCCGCACACCCGGCCTACCGGAGTGCCTGGATGATTACCGGCGGATTTGTATTATTATGCATTTTATTCCCGCCAACCTTCATCTTCAACGGTTTGCTGTGGGGACAATTGCTGCTGTATGGTTTCCTGCTGGGTTTGTTCGGCGCTTTTATACCGCCTGTGCTGTTTGCAATCGGTGTTCCTCATATTGGAGGCGGAATGGCAGGGATTCTTGGTGCCGTCGAACTGCCGGTTGCAGTTCTGCTGTCCTCATTTGTACTGCATGAGCATGTAAGCTGGCTGCAGTGGACTGGTGTTATTATAGTGCTGATCGGAGTTGTGCTTCCTGAACTGTATAAGCTGCGCTGGAAAAATACACGCGTAATAACGTCATAATCTTATTGTTCCTTTGTCAAAGGCCGGTATCCACTCAGGATGAGTTGGACGACCGGCCTTCTTTGATATTGTTACTCTTTTGCGAATATCATCTGTGCCACGCGCACAATTGTACGATCTCGGTTACAATAAAATAAACGGACAAGGAGATGAATTCAAGATGAACAAAAAAACGCTGGCGGCTGCTGGAGTAGTTGCTATCGCGCTGGGGACATACCTATTTGCAGGAAACACCGATAAACAAAAACCTGAACATGACATAGCACCAAATATTAAACAAATGGTACATGATTTCAGTACAGGCAACACAACGGCCCAGTCGGCTTCCATCACTTCCGGGCAGCTTATCGTGACTGGTGACGATTCAAAAGAAATCACCTACAATCTGCCTGAGGATGAGTTTTTTCTGTCCATTGCGCCTTACATAGATAAAACACACCCCTGCGCAATCCATAGCCTGACTGGCTGTCAGGGCGAAATGACGGATGAAGAGTTCAGTGTAGCGATTGAGGATTCAGAAGGGAACTCCGTAATGGACAAAACCACAATGAAATCACAAGACAATGGATTTATTGATCTCTGGCTGCCGCGGGACAAAACATACCATATAACGGTAGAGCATGACGGGAAAACCGCGGAATCCGCAATCTCTACTTTTGAGAACGATGACACCTGTATTGCAACTATGCAATTAAAGAACAAGCAGAGTTTGTAAGCTCCCTGGAGAAGCAAGCATATTAAACTCTGGTAATGGTCGGGGGGGGGCTATCCGGCACAACTGGAATGCCCCCCACCGATACACCACCTTATGTCCTCCTACTGAGGATTATTTTGGTGTGTGCAGTAAAACTGCCCGTCTCGCTCTATGTCCTTCAACACTGCATATTCATGGCCCCAGTCACACATTGTATTTAACACGGGCACAAAAGATTGGCCCAACTCCGTTAGACTATATTCTACTTTTGGTGGAACCTCCTGAAAGATCTCTCTTTTTACAAGTCCGTCTTTTTCCAGCTGACGCAATTGATCGGTTAATACTTTTTGTGTGATCCCCGGAATGTACTCATAAAACTCCTTGGTTCTAACCGGATTTCGGCTCAGAAAGAAAAGAATTAAACACTTCCACTTACCGCCCACAATATTCATAAATATATTTATCCCTGAATTATATTGGACCAACTCCCGTTCCTCCCCAATAGGCACTTAAAAGTGGGTAAACCACAATTTTGTGCGTTATTTTCCTTTGTAATCTTTACTACTATAATTTGAAAAGCAAGATAAATAAAGGTGGGAGTGAACAACATGAGTGTGAAAAATATTTTAGAGCATCGTAATTCAGTCCGGCATTATGATCCGGATTATAAAATCAGCCCGGAACTGCTGGCTTCATTCATTGAAAGTGCAAGCAAATCACCCAATGGTAATAATGTACAGGCTGTGCGGTACCTGATCATTGATGATCCTCAAATCCAAAAGTCACTATTGCCTATCGCCTACAATCAGCAACAAGTGGCAGACGCCTCCGCTGTATTGGTGTTGCTGGGGGATTATAAAGCGTTCCAGGACGATAACATTATTCAGATTCACGAGGAAGGGTTCCAAGCTAGTTATTTCGATGAATCTTTAAGAGACTTCCTGGCAAATGCGGCCATCGGATATTATGCCAGTAAATCAGACGAGGACCTCCGGATGGAATTAACCAGAGATGTAAGTCTTGCGGCTATGTCATTAGTGTTGCTGGCGAATGAAGCCGGACTGGACACGATTACAATGTCAGGTTATGATTCCAGGCAGCTAAAGGCAACTTTGAATATTTCCGAAAGATATCTGGATGTAATGCTTATTGCCATCGGTAAAGGGATTAAAGCAGGGCATCGAACGGTGAGACATGAGGTGAATAAAGTGATTTATAGAAATAAACTGACTTAACTCAGACCGAATGGGTATTTTGCAGATACTCTATAATCTATTATGATTATGGTGAGAGTTCCCACTAAAAGCGATGGAAAGGAAGTCAAACGCAGACTGTCACTGCGAATTCGCGGATATGCATTTGGCCGAATGAGTTTCTTTGAAGCATACCGGGAGCCAATAAGGAATTGTAATGAAGGGCAGTGAGGTTAAAATGGGGAGTTTGTATTTTGCCGACAAAGTAACTAAGAGGAATCCATATTCGGAAGATGGATTGTACGATGAAAGCTGGGTAGAGCTGTCTATTGATGAATGCGCCGAATACGAAATGTTCACCGGTAAAACTGAGATCTTCGGCTTCAAGCTGAGCAAGCACTGCAATGGATGGCAATTCCGGGTCATGGACTATATTGCTTATCATCATCTGTACCGGAGGAAGGTGATTATTACCGCATCGCCTACGGATTACGAGGAAGCAAAGGCTGTGTATACGGGTCATAGCCCATTTGACAGATTCCTGCGTTCTTATGAACCTAAGGTTCTGGTCCACAGCACAACACCAGGTGCTTACCCGGTGATCTGCCGGGAAGGGGTCTTGAAATCCTGGCAGAAGGTGCAGGCGGTTAACGGTGTGAGGGAAACGGCTCCGATTGGCCTGGCCCTGGGAGATCCCGCTGATTTTCAGGAGTTTGTAATGCTGGGCAGCGGAGTTGCGCCGGAAATTGTTGTGAGTTCAAAGCAAAAGGGCTTCGTCTGCATGGATAGCCACTGCGAGTATACACCAGGGGGCAGATTTTATTTTGACGTAGAGCAGTTGGCAGCGGACGGGCTTTTGGTGAGGGATGGCTGTCACTACAAGGTGAAGGATGAACTGCCTATAAGCCACGCGCTCTTCTGCGGGACGTTGCAGAATGTGGAGATGCGGGGGCAAGCGATCACCCCCGATTCCTTCGCGCAGGCTGCGGATCAGGCATTTAAGCGGCACATGGGATCAGCTGGAGTATAATTCTATTAATTTTTTGTTTTGTAATAAATCGCCCTTCTGAGCAATACTAAAATAGGGCAATTGCCAGCTTTGTGTAGCTATAGCTTGTTTGCTGGTGGGGGTATCCCAACTAGGGTAGACTCTAATGGCCATTTTTCCTTTTGCCTCTGTTGTTGTAAGGATATTATGTTTCACAAGAACATCTTTTGGAAAAACGAATTGTCCAAAGAGATTATTAGGTGCATCAAAAACATTAATAACCAATAAGTCCGTGGCCTTTTCATATGAAAAGGCTTGGTTTTTATGATGATCATCTTTTCCCCATATTGCGACAAATTGTCCTGTTTTGGTTGGTGTTATTTTGGCAACTCTGAATCTGACCGATTTAGAATTCAGCTGGAATATACCAGCTCCATAATCTGAATTTTGGGGTTCTTCCCGGACGGATTCTATCGTTAATTGATTAGGTTCATACAAAATTTCTTTTACATAGGATAGTGCCTCATAAAATCTATTCATTTTACAACTCCTCATTTTAATGCTTCACAGAATCCCCCACAAATACTAATCCCAGTCCATAAAAAATGTGGATTCCAACTGTCCATGTTCACACTCCGGGCAACTCAAATGAACAGGCACCAAATGTTCCAAGGGTGTAAGCCTCATGGTATCCTTGCATCTTTTACAAGAATAGATCGTTACAAACTGAGCTGTATCCGAGCGCATTTTCATAAATAATTCATTTCGGACAGCATTACAGGATGGACAGACATATAAAGCATCATAAGCGTCGAAGGTCGTGGCAGGATCTTTTTGAAAATGTTCAATCTGTTGTTTGAGCGCAAGGTCTTTTACAAATGAGGCAATGGACTCCAAGCTGAAATAATTGAAACCGATTCCAATATAAATATCTTCAGTGTATGTACAGTGATCACAGGTCAGTTTGTAGCCTTGTCCCATTTTGTTCACCTCTTGTAATTTAATGCGGATGTTCAAATGCCTAGTATAAGTGATTTTAGCACAGTTTTGGGCCAGGAGGATGGACGGATTGATTATACTGTGATGTTCAACACCATACAGCGCTCATCCAGTCGTGGCAGACAAATGTACATTGACAAAAGCGACATTGGTGTCATAAAATTAAAAAGCGACAGTGGTGTCACATTTTGATTAGAAGTTCTTTTAGCGAGTGGAGGAATGAGGATGGCCAAAAAATCAGTGGAAAAGAGACAATTGATTCTGAGTAAAGCACTAGAGTTATTCATTTGCAAAGGATTTCATGCTGTGACGATGAGCGATATTGTAGAGGAGTGCCAGATTAGCCGCGGTGGTTTGTACCGTTATTACAGCTCTACAGATGATATCTTCCGCGAACTGTTACGTGCAAATGCCATACATACAGAGGAAATCTTTGAATCTATGATGGGGGCAGGCAAGCCCTATCGCGAGATCATGGAGCTGTTTTTGTCCGGGCAAAGAATGGAGCTACGCCAGATTAATAACAGCATGATGACTGCAGCCTATGAGTTTTTCCTCTCACACAAAAGCAAATCAGACAGGGAGTTCTTAAGGCAGCAGTACATACAATCGGCGGCTTTTCTCAGCCGCCTGATCCAGTACGGCATTGAACGGAAAGAGACGGAGGTAGATTCCCCGGATACAGTTGCCAATCAGCTGCTGATATTTTTAGAGGGCCTGAGGGTGCTGGGGTTATCCGTTGATCTTACAGATGAATTTCTGGAGGAGCAGTTCAAGTGGTTTCAAAATAATTTGTTCGGAGGCCATCCCCCTTATGAAAACAATTCTTACAGTTAACGAGGTAACGAAGCAATACAGGAATAATGAACTCATTCTCAAAGAGGTTTCACTGGAAATAGAGGAAGGAAGCTTCACGGTTATCATTGGGCCAAGCGGGTCAGGTAAATCCACCTTGCTCAACATCATGTCCGGATTACAAAAGCCGAGCAGCGGAAGTGTATTCTTCGGAGACAAAGACATTACACAATTCATCGAACATGAGCTTGCTGATTTCCGCAGACAAGATATCGGTCAAATTTTCCAGCAATATTTGCTGCTCTCCCATCTCACGGCAGAAGAGAACATCAGGATTGGTGCGCCTGCAACGGGTGGAGCGTATTCCGTGCAAGAACTGGCGGAGATGCTGGATATCTCTGGTGTTTTGGACCAATATCCAGGCGAACTGTCGGGAGGCCAGCAACAGCGGGTAGCCATTGCCAGAGCTTTGATCAAGAAGCCGCGTTTGCTGTTTTGCGATGAGGTAACCGGGGCTCTGGATGAAACGAACAGCAGGAAGGTTATTTCTTTGCTGCATCAGATTTGTGTTGAATACGGTGTAACTGTACTGTTTATCACCCACAATTACGAAATCGCGAGAACCGCAGATCGTGTGATTACGATTAAGGACGGATCGCTGATTAAAGATATTCATCACAAGAATCCTATCCCGGTGGAACAAATGAGCTGGGTATAGCGCGTGCAGACTGAAGGGGAATGGGGCGGGATTGGATTGTACTATTTAAAAAAACAAATAGTTAGCCTGTTGAAGCAAAACCGTGCATATGGAGCAGTGCTGCTGTTGATTATTTTCTTAACCACTTTTATGTATTTTTTCGTGCAATTTTCAGTTGACCGGAATGTAACGAATATGGAGTATTACTTGAGAAATCAAAAACAGGAAGATGTCAGATTCCAGTTCACTGGCACAGCAGACAAGAACAAGGTATTGAAGGGGTTAGAGAATCAACTGATTACCGAAAAACGCAGCATTAAGAAAGTGAAGAGTGAGAACAAGACTTATTTTCTGCTTAGCGAACCTCAGCGGCTGAATATGCCCTATATCGTGAAGGGCAGGCTGCCGGAGCAAGCAGATGAAATTGCGGTCTTGCCGCTATTTCTGCAACAGAATAACCTGCAAGTTGGCGATTCATGGAGAATCGGAGAAGTAAGCTTTACGATTAGTGGTTCAATGTATTTACCGGATTACTTATCGTTTATACCCTTTGGTGAGGTTCACCAGAATTATTCTGATGCTACATTCGTTCTTGTCCTATCGGAAGTCTATGACAGACTAGAGGGGCAGGAGAGTCAATATTATGCCGGAGTCTTGCGAGAGGGCGTTGATCACCTATCAAAGGAAAGCTTGCTGGTAGAACCAGCTTTTTCTTATTTGGCATCGGCCTCTGAGATAGACAGCGATACAGAACTGCAAAAGGCGCTGGAATCAAACAATGGACTGGCGTTGTCTTTTTTGATTGTGCTCGGTTTAATATCTTTGTTCATCTTTTATATGTTTTTCAAACGTTTCATGTCACTGCACAAGCAAGATTTGGGCTGTTTAAAAGCACTTGGCTTTACCGGGAGGCAAATAACTTTTGTCCTGATAAGGTACACCTTCGGAATTGCGGGCACAGGTTGCCTCTTGGGGATCGGGTTAGGGTATCTTGGATCCAACGTGCTCATGGGAATGCTGGAAAGCACTTATTCCTTCCCGTTTTTTGAACGGGGTATTCATTTCGGGTCAGCCGTTAAAGGCATCTTATTTCCAGTCGGGGGAGCACTTCTTATAACGTGTTATGCAGCTGTTCCGTTTTTGAAGCAAGAAACCCATGGTTTGTTAAACAGTTCAGCGCAGCCGCGGCCGGTCAAGGGTGTCTTGCGGGCTGCCAACCGGGTAGTTAAACTATTGCCGGAGAAGTGGCGGTTGCCGTTCCGTGTTGCACTGCGAAAATGGAATGCCTTAATCCTTAGTGCTTGTGCGATTCTGCTGACTACCTTGTTGTTCTTGCTAAGTTATTCCTTATATCAATCCAGCGGTACAGCCATGAATGCCCAAATGGCAGGCATCGATTATACCTATGACATTACCTATCCGGAATTTCAGCATGATGATGCGAATGCCAGATCCTCCCGGATGTATTATCTCCAGCAACCGGTGCAACTGAAGCAAAAGAAAGGCAGTATGATCTCAGTGCAAATGCTGGGACTCGATAGTGGGGGAACGCTGTTCACGCTGCTCGATGCCAATAATAACGGCCTCAGGATGGATAACCTGAAAGGAGTCATTGTCAGCCGCTCATTCAGCTGGTTGTATGGGATCAAGAAGGGGGATACTCTCAACCTTATACTGGATCGGCAAAATGTGGAGGTTGTAGTTCAGTCGATCAGCCAAAACGGGGATACGGATACGATATATACATCCAAAGATAACCTCGCTGGTTGGATGAAGGTGGAGCGTTCACTGCATTCGGGCGAGTTAAGTAATGAAATGAATTCTTCCACCAACGTTAAAGTGGTAACTGCTGCGGATAAAAGAGCTGCGCTGGAAAGCAGCGCTGTCTCAAATCGTTCAAGTGCTGTCATTAATCAAATGATTGGCGTTGTAATTGGAGTTTTACTGATATACCTGATTCTCCTGCTTAATTTTCAGGACAGTACCCGGGATATGAGAATACTCCGGCTGCTCGGTTACAAATCTTCCGAAATCAACCGTTTGCTGATTGACGTGTACAGACCGCTGCTGGTATTGCTCTATGTCATTACTCTTCCGTTTGCGGTGTTTATTACAGAACGGATTTTGCGGATTCTATCTCTTCAGACTGGCGATTATATGCCGTTTAACCTGAATATATGGATGCTGATTCTTCCGCTGGCGCTTATTATGCTGCAATATATGCTGGTTATGCCGATATTCAAGGGTAAGCTGCGCAGAGAAAACAGTATTGATACGAATATCTCTTGATATTTTGGTGCTACGGATCAAAGAGCTAAATAAACACAAACAGCGCGCACCGATGGAATATCGGTGCGCGCTGGCTGCTTAGCATGATTCTGTTATCGAGTTAACAGGAGATAACTTGAGCACTATTCGACCTGGAACTGGTTCAACTCGTCCTGAAGTTTTTTGGACAAATGACTGAGTTGCTGGGATAGTTCAGCGACCTGTTCAATGCTGTCCAGTTGTTCCTGCGTACTTGCGCTAACCTCTTCCGTCGAAGCGGAATTCTCTTCTGTAGTGGAAGAGATGATTTCCAGTGCCTGGAGAATTTCATCTTTATGTTTATGGACTTTGGAAGTGTTGCTGCTAATCTGAATCATGCGCAATTTCAAGGCCTCCAAATCCTTGTTAATGCTAAAGAATACCTGCTTCGTAGCCTCCACAGATTTTGCGTTTTCTTCAGCAATTTCAAGACCCTGTGCTGTGTATTTAACGGATGCAACAGTTTTTTCCTCGATTTCATGTACCTTTCTGCCAATTTCCTGTGTAGCCTGTGCGGTCTGCTCCGCCAGCTTGCGAACCTCTCCGGCAACAACGGCAAACCCGCGGCCTTGTTCTCCCGCCCGAGCGGCTTCAATGGAAGCATTGAGCGCCAGCAGATTGGTTTGTGTGGCTATTTGATGTACTGTATCCACGATGCTTGAAATTTCATGGCGGCTTAGATCAATATCATGAATAGCTGACGATATCGACTGGGTGGAGTTGTGATTTTCTTCCGCCCACTTGGATAACTGATCCAATACACCCAACCCCAGCTCGCTTTGGTCAGCAGAAGCCTGCACCATCGTCTCTATGGCTATGGCATCACTGGCGATTTCGTCAATTTGGCCCGATAGAGATCCGGTTTTTTGCAATATAGTATCTGTTTCGATCGACTGATAATTGGTTGCATTGGCAATCTCATTAATGGCCGTCGCTGTATCGTTCATGGTTATAGCCGTTCTGGAAGAAATGGATTGCAGATCCTTCGAAGACTGGTTTAATACCTCAGCGGAGGTGCCAACCATCTGGAGCATGCCTTGAATTTTCTGGACCATGTTGAAGATTCCGTTTGAAATTTGTCCAATTTCGTTGTTGGAATGGGCATCAAACTGGACTGTCAAATCCCCGTTTTCCACCCGCTTGATCTTAGTAAGCAGTATGGGGATTGATCTGAGCAGGTAACGGAGCGTGATATAAGAAAATAGAACGAGCAGGATCGCAGCTGCAGTAAATCCGCCAATCGTAACCCAGGTGAACTTTTTTAATTCTGAGAGCACTTCACGCTCCGTAATGGTCAAACCTACGGACCATCCGGTATCTTTACTGATAGCATAGCCGATGTAACGGCTTTCTCCGTTGTCATCAATCAGTTGTACTCCGGATTCGCCAGCTATCATTTTCTTGCCGATCGCTCCAAGATCTCCAGGGAACTCATTAATCTTTTCCTTGGATACCTTAGCCTGGTCAGGGTGATACAGAATATCACCTGTTTTGGAGGCGAGTATGGAATAACCGGTGCTGCCAAGCTTATAGCTTTCCATAATGGCAGGGATGTCTTTAGATGCTATATCAACCGCCGCAAAACCAATTAGCGCATTGTTGTCATCTTTAATCGGATAAAAGATACCCATCAGCATATCGCCCGAAGTGATGTCAATATAAGGATCGGAATAGTACAGCCCGTCTGCTGCGACTGCCGGTTTGTAATACGGCCGTTCTTTAATATTAAAAGATGCATCAGATGCATTACCATCGTTCAAGAGGTAAAAGCCTTTGCCGTCAATACTTGCAATCCAAGCATCTGCAAAAGAGGGCTCAGCTTTTACAATGGCAGCCAGAGTCTTCACTGCTTCATCAGCAGACGGAGAAGTTTTAGCCATTTCCGGAGATTCAGTGGTTTCAATGTATTGTTTAAAAATATCATTCGTTGACATTTGTTTAACAAGTGAACCCTTTTCCTTAAATAGAGCATCGAATTGACTTACGAGTGCTTGTGTCTTGGTCTGCAGCATGGATTCTTGTTGTTTCACAAGTATGCTTCGAGTGCTGGAAAACATATATGTTCCCAAGATCGAGAAGACGACAACAATAATAACTAAAAGTACAATGGACAAAGTATTTGCTATGCTTGGTGAGCCGAATCGCCATTTCTTTATTTGCTGCAACATATTACCATCTCCCCCGATTCTTTTCTGAGCTAAAAGTCTCATAAGAATATGTCGGAAGATTGTAACTTTTTTAATATAGCTTTCATCTAAATGAACGAAATTTAATTTAAAAAATAAGGATTTGGGATAAAAACTACGCTGAGTACGATATATGCTGTCCTTATTCTGGATGCGTTTCCAGACAAGTGGAAGGAGGCGGGCTGACTGTGGTCCACCCATGAATTTATATTGTCAACAAAAGCTCCATGGCGGAGCGTTCTCTCTGGGCAATATCGCTTAAAAGCTCGGATCCCCGTCTTAGCTCCTGCTGATTTCCGGTTCTTCCAGCATTGTCAATTGACGCTGATACACTATTCCACAAGAGGGCGATTTCCGTAAACAGCAGATAAGCCTTTTCTACTTTTGAATTACCGAACAATTCTACACATTCTTTAAGAAAATCTCTGTATAGGTTGCGAAATAAGGCACCGCCGGTCCCGGCCTTTTCCATTAACATAGCAGTCAAACATAGATCTTTCTCCAAGTCCTTACTGCGAGCAGGCCATTTCAGAATTTCATTGCTCATTTTTTCGATGCCTTTATTGCCCATATTGCGGATCGGCGGATTCAAATAGTCGTGGGCATTATTAAGAATAGAGGATCGTATTGCAGGCAGAAGTGGTGGAAGGTCACCTGTCAGTTCAAGCGTAAAGGAACGGTTTCTGGAACTCATGGATCCCTTTGCGTTCCTTGCCATGGCTAAACTGGATAACCGCGTGGTTGCAAGTCCGCCTTGTTGGCCTGTATCTGACATGTAGGCGTATTCGTCATCCATACCGTAGATCACGGCATAGTGGGCGGCAAAGTGTATTTTATTCGTAAAGTAATCTAAATAATATGAATCTAATTTAAGGCCTACGGGAACACCTTGCTCTATGCAGCTTTGCACGTTCTGCCATGCTTTTGTGACAGAGGAAGTTTCCTTCACCTTCATGTTCAACTGGAGCCGGGATGCCAGGCATGCAGACAGTTCATCTGGCTTCGCTCTGCCTCCAATAAAAGGAAAGTCCATTCCCTTCGAATCCCAATATATAAATCCTAATCCTTGTCCAATTCCGAATAACATCGGCTCCGATAATTGAACACCTGCATGTTGAAGAAGATTACCCATGGCTGTGGTCTCGCAGTGTTCTCCCTGATAAGGAGCAAAGTTTTCAATCCTCATGAACTTGACCCTCCAATTCCCCTATTAGTTCGTTGATCAGATTGGCGACAAAGATCTTTTCATTCTCGATGAGACTCATCGGGTGAAGAAAAAGAGCCCTGACGTGCAACGGCAAACGGTAGCCGCCTTGCGATTCATATTTTTGCGCGATGTTCCTCAATGACTCCTCCAGAAAATTCTGCCGTGTCTGCAATGCTTCTGCAGCTTCATTTATCCCGATAAAAGGGAGAGCCGCCAGCCCGAGATCGAAACGGTTATCCCGTTCCCGTGAGGTAGTCAGGCTAATGATGATTTCATTTCTCAAAGTGTGCATACCGTCTTCCAGCATGACAAAAGTGGACGGGAGAGGACCTTTGCCAGACTTGTGGCCGGATTGTTCGGATCGGATCAGGCCCTTGTCTTTCAATTTCTGCAAACCGTTGTAAATAGAAGTAGTGCCTATGTTCGCCCATTCCCGGTAACCCCGCTGCTCGATCAGCTTATTAATCTGGTAACCTGACGCTTGTTTGGATTCCGCAATAATTTGCAATAAGATGAATTCCACGTTGGAGAGACTATACATTTTCTTCCTCCTTATATTACATGAGTGTAATATAACACTAGTGGAATATAACGTCAAGGTGGTTAATGTGGGGAACGGCCCAGTTCCGCCAAAAACTCTGAACATGCATGAAACCTTCGCAGATAAGAACTGCTTCGGGTTGACATAAATGAGATATACTTGTATATTATTGGCATTGGATTACAAGTGTAGTCATGAAACGGGAAGAAGGGTGGAAAGAATATGTCTACGGAAACTCCAAGAATCTCGGATGCCGAGTGGGAAGTAATGAAGGTACTGTGGGCAGAGGCCCCGCGCACCGCAGGTGAAATTGTTGAAGCGCTGGAAGGCAGCCGGGACTGGAACCCGAAGACGGTACGGACACTGATTAAGCGTCTGACCGAGAAGCGGGCCATCGGCTACAACCAGACAGGAAGGGTGTATTCATATTACCCGCTTGTACGGGAAGAGGAATGCGTTCAATCGGAGACACAATCGTTTCTGAAACGGATCTACGGCGGAACTCTGCGCCCGATGTTGGTCAACTTTTTGCAGGATGAGAAGTTGTCCCGGGAAGATATTGATGAATTGAAGAGAATTTTGGATGAACGAAAGGACTGAGCTGCTTGCTGGAAGCTGCATACAATCTGTTCGTCAAGGTAATGTCGCTGTCCGTGATAGCGAGCGTACTGGCTCTGCTGATCCTGGCTGCCCGGTTTCTGTTTAAGGATCGTTTAAAACCGGCCTGGACGTATCTACTATGGATACCGCTGGTAGTGAGGCTGGCCATACCTTGGGCACCGGAAAGCGCGTTCAGCATTTTTAATCTGTTGCCGCTGGAGAAAGAACCGGCGCAGACTGCCTCCATTCCGTCAACGCAGCCAATGGTTGGCGTTAAGGATGAGGCCGGGTTGACCGGTGGAGAATCCGGCCCGGCACCTGACGCTGGAACAGCAGATGCGGGACTTTCACCGTTAGTGACGACACTGGATGGAGTAACGACCAATTCGACCTCGCCGGCTAATGTCATACAGCCGGGCGCAGGCAATGCTCTGGAAGCCGATGCAGGCTGGAAGCCGCTGTATTTGCTGGGACTGGTATGGCTTAGTGGAGCGGCGGTAGTACTGGCCCTGTCGGTCCGGGCGCAACAGCGCTTCACGGCGAGGGTTCGGCGGGAACCGGAGGTCATTTCTCCGGACATCCGGCTGTTGTTCGAAACCTGTCTGGGCGAACTGCAGGTGAGACGTCCGGTGAAGCTGATCGAGACGAAGCAGATTGCCGTCCCGGCGCTGCTCGGCTTTATGCGACCCAAGTTGCTGCTGCCGGCATCCACGCTGCATACTCTGGAGGCAAGCGGGGTCCGCCATGTATTTCTCCATGAACTGGCGCATGTGAAACGCTGTGACATTCCGCTGAATCTGCTGACAAGCTTGCTGCTGGCCCTGCATTGGTTCAACCCGCTGCTGTGGTATGCCGTACGCCAAATGAAAGCAGATCAGGAGGTCGCGTGTGATGCACTGGCCTTAACACATCTTGAACCGGAGTGCCACAGAAGCTACGCGCTGACTCTTCTCAAACTGTTGGAAACATTACCTGGCCCGATCCGGCTGGCCGGAGCAGCTGGCATTTCAAGCAGTAAAAAGGAAATGGAAAGAAGGATAATCATGATCACAAGGCATAAGAAAATCACAGCAAAGAACACGCTGTTGGGCCTGGCCGTAATTATTCTCTTAAGCGGCTGTACCCTGACCGGGGCCAAGCTGAATTCTGTGCCGGTCCCGGAGAAGAGTGCTCCTGCTGCTTCCCCGGCAGCTTCAGAGGATAAAGATACCCCTGCATCCGGTGTCAAAGGGACCCTGTTGGGAGAGGGAAACGGGATCACTGTGACCGCTAAGCCCACAGGGGAGAATACGCTTTTGCATGAAGTCACAGTTAATGTACGGGGTGAAGTGAGCCGCACGTTCTTGTGGGATGCCGGTGAAGACGAGACGCGACCTCCGCTCATTGATGAAGCCGACCTGAACGGGGACGGTACTAAAGAAATCTTCATTCGTATTACGACCGGCACCGGCACTGGACTTTATATGAATGACATTCATGTTCTGCAGCCTGTTACCCTGGAAGAGCTTGTGGTCGAGGATCCGGCCGAAGCGCTGAATCAGAGGCTGAAATCCTCCATTACACACCGCGATAACCATACCTATGTATCTGCTGAACTGGATGGAAAGCATATGAGCAAAGTTTATGATTACACGGAGGCAGCATGGGGGGAGAAGGTCGGATTTGGCGCCATAGTTTCGTATGAGCTGACAGGCGGCCGTATCGTGGCCCGCTTGTCCGGCGCTGCGTCTATGACTGAGTTTCCGCTCGATGTTGTTGCCGTTTACGGCAAGGACCTGACCCTTGACAGCGTACAGATGTACTATGGCTCGTTCATTGCTCCGCCGCTCAGCGAACAAGAGATCAAGTCCATGATGGAACAAAGGCTTCCGGCAACCGGCTGGACCTTTGGCAAAGACGGCGACCAATACACTGTGGATTTCACAGATCCGCCGAACGGCGAAGGGCAAGGCAACACCTATAAAATCAATCCGTTTACCGGAACGGTTTATGACGCTATCTCCGGCAATCCCTTGAGAAGCCTTGTAAACAGGGAAGCGATAGATCTGTGGGAGATCTCTGACGGCAGCAAATACCAGAAGGAGCTGTATAAGCTGCTCCAGCCCATCCTGGATACCGAAGGCTTCGAGCCGGTGAGCAAGGACTGGATTTCCGGCTTTACAGGGGATGGTTATTTGTTCGGTGAAGTCAGGAAAGAGGGCAGGGAATTCACGATTAAAGCCGAAGTCTTTACCAGCCAGTGGGAAGAAATTCCTGATCCATATAAATAGTTAAGCAGCCATTCAGATTTGCAATACGGTTACTAACTCGTTGTTACAGATTTCGCCGTTGTCACGGAAGCCGAAACTTTCATAAAGCTTTTGGGCGACGGAATTTTCGCCTGCATAAGGGATCCAGCAGTAATTTGCAGGCCCGGCTGGAAAGGTGCGGATAAATTCCAATATCTTTGTCATAGCTGCCCGACCATAGCCCAGATTCTGGAATTGCTTGTCAATCATTAGCCGCAGGATGCAATAGTTACCGTCTGCGACTGACGGGAGATCGTACCCGGTGATACCATAAGTCAGCATAACAAAACCGACAGGCTGTTCATCCGCATAAATAGCAAACGGAAACGGATGTCCCCCATTGGTGGTCAGAACATAACATGAAGCCATACTTGATAGATTGGACGCAACATAACGGCGTTGGTCTTCTGAAACCTCCAGATTAAAGATGGACCGCCGGTTTTCCAGCGTGATTTTTCTGAGCGTAATCATGTAGTGTGTCTCCCTTCATTTTTCGTTTTGCGCCGCGAACACTTATATAACATACAATTTATACAAAAAAAGTAATAGACTTATATTGTATTTTTTTATAGACTAATATGTATCCATGGCTTTTTTAGATATCGTCTTATTTGGCAGTATTGGCTACCCCCCCACATAATTGTTCCAGTTTTATTATTTCGTTAACGTATAACTTTACGCCGCCAGAACCTTGGCGGCTTTTTTGCATTCTCCGCAAAAAAATACTTCTATATAAATTGAACTTAAAAACTTGAGATAAGGAAAGGAGGAACGGAGGGGGATTTTGGAACTGGAGGAGCGGTAGCGTCCGCCTTTGTCTTCGGATTTCTACCGGTAATAGCGGTTAAAATCAAGAAATTCTTACGACAACAGCGGCCGGAAGTCCAAATATTCACCGTAGTTGCGACTGATCCTGTACTCTAAAACCTTAAGTTCAATCTATATAAGATTAAAATTTAAAGAGAGTTGTTCATAAAATTTAAGTTCTCCTTCAGTTATTCCGATAAGTATTAAAGGAATATCCACAATCTGGATGAGCATATACGGAAGGAGAAATATAGTAATGATTAATATCATCGATACATCTGGCAGACTTGGAAAAGAAGACTGCTTGCTATCGAATACGCAGCAATTTATCCGGAGAAGTGCTCCGAATCAACTTTTAATTGAAGTTTTCCAGGACTGTATATTCAATATTAAAGAACATCTTTCCGGCACCTTTTTATTTCTTCTTACGGATGAGGAGGGAGTTCTGCTCGCGATGGATTACAGCCCTAACTTGGAGAGAACAGTGAGCAGGTCGCCTATTCACTTAGGGATGCTTTTTACAGAGGATCATTGTGGTGTAAATGCAATATCAGAGGCCATTGCCCAAGGCTGTCCCGTGTATTTACCACCTGAAGATCATGAGAACTCTTTTTTTAAAGATTGGCATTGTTTTTCGATTCCTTTAATTGTTAATCAAGAAATTATTGGTTATCTCGATGTCTCCACGATTAATGCTGATATGAAAAGTGAACTAATCGCGATTGCCAAGCTGATTCCGGCAGATATGTTGATCAATTACCAGGACCAGCTTGTAAATCAGGCCGCTGAACAGCTTTCAGCACAACTAAGTGAACGTCAATTAAACGTACTCGAACTGATTTCTCAGGGACTGACAGGAAAAGCGATTGCCTCAGAATTAAAAATTAAAGAGAGTACAGTGAATCATCACAAGAAAGTTATTTTTGATAAGTTGGATGTTCGATCCAGCTCAGAAGCTGTTTCTGTTGCGACTCGGATGTCATTATTTTAGTACTCCCTATAGTTTTATATAGTGGGAAATGATGGGACCGCATGCTAATATTATCTGGTGTTTAAAAAAGAGAGAAACATCAGGAGGGTATTATGAAGAAAAAAGTAGGATTATTATCAATGGTAATGGTGTTAATGCTGATGATGGTTACGGCATGCGGGGGGAAGGATAAAGAAGTTAGCTTAGGCGTGACAGAAAGCGGTACTTATAAGAATGATTACTTCGGTGTGTCTCTTAATTTTCCAAAAGAATGGGTTTACCAGAGCGCAGACGAGATGATGGAGACTATGGAAGCTGGCATGGAAATTGTTGCCGGTGATAATGCAGATAAGAAGAAAAAGCTTGATCTGGCAAAGACCAAAACACTTAACCTGCTGATGGCTTCCAAATTTTCGTTAGACTCAGGTGAAGTAGGGCCTTCCATTGTCTCTGTTGCCGAGAAGTTAAGCATGCTCCAAGGTATTAAGGACGGTAAGGACTATCTGGAAGCTTATATAAAGCAGGCGAAGGCAAGCCAGTTGCCGTATGAATTTACAGAAATCACGACGGTAAAAGTCGGTGGCAAAGATATGGACATGTTGAAAGGTACCATTGATAACGGAGACTTGGGAGTAGTTACACAAGAATATTACAGCACATTAATTGAAGGCTATTCATTCAACTTTATTCTTACATACGTAGATGACGCGTCGAAGGCTGAAACGGATAAGATTTTGGAATCTGTTTCGTTTAAATAACAGGCTGGTCTATAAGTAGATCTTCTACGAGCGGAGACAGTCCTCTACATACACCGAACCGTAATAAAACACAGAGCAGCGATTCTCCTGTTATCGGAGAATCGCTACTCTGCTTTTTGGGTCATTAGCGGCTTGAAATGGAGGGAATTGACATCCCTTTATTGGCAGCGAATACTGAATTTTTCTCCGGAGCCGATATTGAGAATCTGTGCGAGAGTGCTGCTGAACAGGTGCTGGAAGAGATCCTGGAGACAGGAGTCGAACTGCCTATCCGGATGTCGGATGTGGAGGCTGTTCTGCAAGAAGTCCGGCCTTCAACTATGGAATGGCTGCGCATAAAAACTGGATCTCTGAAAAGCAAAAGGGGAACAAACGTTTCTATACTCGAAAAATTAAGCGTTTCTTAAGAATTGCTACCGATAGCTTAATGGTATAGTTTTAGAAGAACGTTTAGGATCAGCAAAGAAATATAGTGCTTGAAGGATGCCATGTTTGTAAGAGGAACTATTATGCTTACCGTTATCCCCAAAATATCAAAACTGTCTGGGACATTGGTTATAAAGTCGCGAGGTTCTAATACGCAGGGAGGAAACTCGGAATGAATTTTAAATGGCTGCGAACCGTGAGATTGAAATTCATGGGCGTTGTTCTGCTCAGTTTAGCGGCAACCGCAGCTGTACTGTATATCGGCTACCAATTTGGCTCTGTTCTAATCACGATCCCTCTTTTTAAGGGGGGGCTGGCTTTTATCATTAACAAATATGGCTCAACTTCTATAATGTATGTTACAGGGCCTATCATCTTTTTGATGGCTTATTTTCTATTGTCGCGGAGAATTATCCGGCGGATTGAACACATCAACGATGCTCTGCAGGCGATGGCCACCGGCCAGTTGGATCAGGAGCTTGAGTCGTCGTCACTCGATGAGATTGGGCAGGCGGCCCGCAGCTTGAACGAGATGGCCCGGCAGCTTCGTCTGAATGTGGATAAAATTTCCTCGGGCGTTGGGGAAATAGCCAGTGGCGGGTTCAGTCACCGCATTGAAGTGGAGCATAATGGCTTAAACGAATGGAATGGAGTGGCAGACAGTATTAACCAGATGGCGGAGCAGCTCGACCGTTCCATTCAGGAGGAGCGCAATGCCGAAAAGACCAAAAATGATCTGATCACAGGGGTCTCCCATGATCTTCGTACTCCGCTCACCTCTATCCTCGGATTCCTCGAAGTGATTGAGAATGACAGGTATCAGGATGAAGTGGAGCTGCGGCATTACATTAGTATCGCTTATGAGAAATCGCTGACACTCAATAAACTGGTGGAGGATCTGTTCGAATACACCCGAATCAATAACGGAATGCCCCTTCATTTGGAGGAGCTGGATATGGTGGCTTTTCTTCGCCAACTGGCAGAGGAGTTCGTACCGATTCTGGAAAAGGCAGGTATGATCTGCCGGGTTTCCACTGATTCAGAGCGTTTGTTTCTAAAAGCTGACGGCAATCTGCTTGTGCGCGGTTTCGAGAATCTGATCTCCAATGCCATTCGCTATGGCAGCAATGGGGGCTGCATCGACATTACGATACACCACTCCGGGGAAGAGGCGTTGATCCGTGTAATTAATTATGGTGAGCCTATTCCTCATAAGGACCTGCAGTTCATTTTTGAGCGCTTCTATCGGGGAGACCGTTCCAGGTCTTCAGGGGGGACAGGCCTTGGACTTGCCATTGTCAAAAGTATTATGGAAGTGCATCAGGGCGGCATTTCAGCGCGGAGTGACCGTTCAGAGACGGTATTTGAGGCAAGACTGCCCCTAAAACTCAAATAGCAGAAAGTAGAAAATGGAGTATGCCGATTCTTGTGGCCACAGCGTATGTGGCGGCAGGTGCGGCTTTTTTTGTTTTCAGCGCCTTCTGTCGGTTACTTAAGAAAATATTTAGATTTCCTTTAGCGGCAGATAAGAACTCTCTTCTATACTGTAGAAACCGTTAAAGATGCTGATTGATAGAGAGGAGTGCGGGATTTTTGTGGGAGTTGCACATATGGAGATCTGGGTCAGTGCCGGAGCGGGAAATAAGCATCCGTTTGTGCTGCTGTTCGAGCCGATACCCGCTGCGATGCGAACGGAGTAAGGAGGGCTGGAAAGTACCGGTTGCGTATTCAACCACACCGGAAACATCCCATAATCTGAATAGGGAAAAACAAACATACAGGGGAGATAGGGTCCATGAAAAAGGGGATAATCGGGATTATAGCATTGCTAGTTTTTATGCTCGCTTTAGCAGGCTGCGAAATGGATGGTAATACATCGAATAAAGGTAAGTCTGCCATTTCGGGCATCACACCGGTTGAAGCTGTGGCTGGTTCTGTGAAAGTAAGGCATCATCGTGGTGAAATCACGCTCAACAAGCCGGCAAAGCGTGTCGTAGTTCTGGGATGGACATTTACGGAAGATGTAGTTGCATTGGGCGTTCAGCCCGTAGGTAATGCTGAGAATGACAACTACAAGTTAAATGTAACTTCTGAAGCGGCTCTCGATAATGGTGTAACCGATGTTGGAACGCGCAGTGAACCAAATCTGGAGGCGATTGCCGCTTTGAAGCCGGATCTGATCATTTCCGATGGTGGTAGAAACGCAGCAATTTATGATCAGCTCAATGCCATCGCACCAACAATCGAATATGATCCCAACAGTGGTCATGGTTATGATCTTGACAAAATGCTAGAGATTTTCTATAATATCGCCGTTGCTCTCGGAAAAGAAGACAAAGCGAGACAGGTGGAGGAGGAGCTGCATCAGCATTATGCTGAAGCCAAAGAGAAGCTCGCCGCTGCCGGTAAGGCTGATTTCCATTATGTCCTGGCTCAGGCGTTCACCTATCAAAATGCGGCCAGCCTGCGCATATTTACGGATAACTCGGTCGTCATCGGAACACTGGCGAAGATTGGTTTGATTAATGATTGGAAACCAAACAAACATCAGCAGTATGGCTTTTCAACCGTAGGTATTGAATCCTTGCCTTATGTTCAGAACAGTAACTTCATCTATACTGTGCAGCCGGACGATGATGTTTTCGGTACAGCGATGAAAAACAACTTGTTCTGGAATGGATTGAAATTTATTAAAGAAAAACGCACCTATGCACTGGGCAATACGATATGGACGTTTGGCGGTCCGATCTCGTCGAATGCACTGGTTGACCAAGTGGTCGGAGCAATTACGAAATGAGCTCGGTTCAAGTATTCCGTCCGTTTTATTACTGGCGTACGCTCGGCATCAATGCCTCAGCTTAATCGATCATCCGTATAATCTCGTCTGCGATCAGGCGGGGCTCGGAGTACATGATCATATGCCCGGAATACATGGCTTCAACCAAGCGTGCGGCCGCTAATACGGACGTCGTCTGCCGATGGGCTTCGTTGAGCGCCGGTCGAGTCTTCCGTTCCATCCAAGATATTAGAGTTCCGGAGATGACTGACACCTCTATGCCTCCCAGCTTCAGCGGATGGTCACGAAGCACCCTTAAGTCCTTCAAAAACCCCCTTCCTTCAGCAACCATGGTTCTAGCTGCCTGCATTGTGAAATCCTCCTGGCGATGCTCCTTATAGACATCCGCAGGCAGAGCTCTGCCGGGCTTGCTTCCCATCACTCGGTACAGGCCGGTTCTGGCAAGCATCGGAAGCAGTGTATTCATCCTCGCATAATGCATTGCGGACGATTCTTCGAAATACAGCCCGCAATGCTCGTCTGTCTGATCGACCAGAACAAGTCCGCGTAAGCGCGCGGGATCCATACTTGCGGCTACTGTGCGAATAATCGGTCCGCCCCAGCTATGCCCGACGAGGAGAAACGGGCCTGTGCCCAGTTGCCCCAATAAGTAGATTAGGTCATCAGCGATTCTGGTCCTTGGCTCCCGTCACCGATCTGAATATAATGGCTGTCTCCAAACGTGTGAGTTCTCGTATCCGGCATAGTCGTTTCCACCCATCAATTAAGAATGATTATCAATTGTATTGTAAGCGATGGAAGAGGAACGGACAAGAGCCGCAGCTAATGACGTCCCGGGCTCCCAGCAGCAGCCATCAAGATACCATCTGTATAATAAGCACTATAGTTTTGCTAGCCATAGACCGGATTCTGTCCGATAAGCCAGTATATAGCTATACAGCTTCTAAGAAATCATACATAAACCGGCATGAGCATCAGCGCCAATAATTACGTAGGGGAGTAAATATGATGAACCTAACTAATTTGTCAAAAAAAGAACGCGGGAGCCTGGCGATTGACTTTACGGAGGCCGAGCAGAAGGTTGGATTTCCATTATGCGAGGGCATAAAAAGCTTGTATACTCGATCATTTGGGGAGATGGACAGCAGTGTTTTGAATCTCAGAGAGAAAGTCCATATCAAACCGCAAGGAACTCGCTGGGATACTTGGTTTTCGTTCAACAATTGTGAAGGAAACTGCGAGGTCATGTTGAGTATGCCCGGATCGGAAAAAGAGCTTACGGATTTTATTGCATACGGGTTTCATGAATGGACCGGCGGCAATGATTTTGGCAAACGGATGATGATCGGTTCCTTATTTGTCAACATCGGCGATATTTGTATCCTCCTTAATAATGACACAGGCAAGATTGAGTGGATTGATTGCGGTTACGGTTATTTTGACACTTATGACGAAAATCCAAACGGTGTTCTAGCGGATTCGATTGAAGAATTTTTGGGGTTTTTCGAGTGAGAGGTAGAGTTTATCAAGCTGCTCGCTGTTAATGTCCCCGCACTAATAACTCAATCGGATTCAAGCGAAACTAAATAGCCAGTCGCCACTTCCGGCGACTGGCTTCTTTGACTTGTAAGGTGTTTTGATCCCAGTCTCACAAACGGAGGGCTCTCCCATTGATGTGGAAGAATTTTATTGTTTATATGGAATATAATGAAAAAATATTTTATAACCGATATACATAATAAAGGAAAAAATGGTTCTTTTGTCTTGAGGGTATAATTGGAAAACTGGCGAATCGAGGTGGATGGATGGGACTTTCCATGAGAATTGAAGGGCTGGATACAGAAGACAACATCATTGAATTGTATGAAGAATCGTTAGTATCTACCGAATATCTACACAATACCATTGGAAATGCGATGGCAAGGACCGGGGATACGGGGTATGTCCTGAGAATAGTCGGAAGAATAGAACCTTCCCTTAAGAGTGAACAGCGGACTACTCAAAAAAGTATTTTGGAACTCACCAAGTGGGCGTATTTACCCTATGCTCCCGAAGCGGACTTTTACCGGAAGGTATCTATTGTCTATGAGAAAGGAGAACAGATTGTACGTGAATTGAACTTTACCAAAGCCTATGTACTTAATTATGAAGAGAATTATGACAACTACAGCGGTACAGGCAGCTTTCACTTAACCTTAGGGCAAAAACGGGGTGAACAGGGCAAGATCAATTTTGGTGAGCAAGAGCAGGCAGACGCTGCAAAAGTGTTTACTCCACTATTACCTAACGCATTTCCTCCGAAGCCGCCGGCGTATTATGATCTCCTGAAGATAAGGATACCCGAACCTGTGGATGCAACCTCGGGAGCCGCACCTACGAGAAAAGAGCTTATTGAAGCCTTGTTCATTAAGAAGATAGGGACTTTTTCCGGGATGGCAGATCATGAGAAATATCTTAAAGAAGTGATTAAACGATATATGAAGGGAACACCTATTGCGCAGGAAGTATTTTTGAAGTATGTGAAAGATGACTCAATGAAAGAACTCACGGGCGTTGATGATGGTTCTTATTATCGTGATTCCAAGGAGAAAGTTTTTCTGAATATCGGTAATGATTTCACCAGAAAAGGTACAGGTGTAGTGTTCTTCCATGAGTATGGACATTACATTGATCATGCAGCGGGGGATTTATCCGACGATAAGACCTTCCGGGAAAATCTAAAAAAAGATTTCAAAAATATAATGGAATCCCGTGCGAATGCGATGTACTTGAGCGAGTTGGATCCTAAACTTATACCAATACTCGGTAACATTAAAATAACGTTGGAAGATATTATGAACCCGGATAACTGGAATGAGAAGGAGAAATCATCGATTGATTACAAGAAGTTATATGAGAAAATAAGTAAAGAATTAATGCCAGATAGTCTTTCGGCGGTATCCGATTTGTATAGTGGATTAAGTATAGTAAAGGTAAAAAAGAATACGGAAAGAATCAAAGGGGATTGGCAGCATCCTGTGGAATATTGGACGAAAAACCCTGATAAAATATACATAGAAGCTCTCGCTCATTGTTATGAAGCTCAATTTGACCCAATTAGGCGTGCTAATTTTAGGAAATACTTCCCGACTGCCTATGAGAGATTCGAAGAGTTACTGGAGGGCGTACATGACTAAGAGAAAATGGAAGTATTGTGGAATAATTGTGTTCATCGTCTTAATTACAACCAGCGGTTGGTTATGGTATAGTCACTCCAGTCCGAAGGTTCGTTTATCTGGGGAAGCGGCTGAACGTAAAAAATTAGAGGAATCGATTAGAGCAAAAGAGAAGCAGCTGGATTTTTATTTTCGTAAAGTGAATGAATTGATACACGAATTGAATCAAAGTGAATTAAATGATAATCCAATAAAAGGAGAGAAGGATCTACGTATGGAAGATAAACTAGTATGGGATGTATTGGAATCGGAAGAGTATAAAGCTGTTCTTGAGGAGTACATAAAGTATTATGGTATCATTGATGAATACATTATTCCCAAGACTGAGACGTTGGGTGGGTTCAGGTACAAGGTCGAGGAAAGCATCACTGAGGGTTATGATTTGTTACCTAAGTATTATGGCTGGACCAATGCCTTGATGAATATGAGAACGAAAGAGTTTCGAGATCTGAACACCCTATATGATGAACATTTTGGTGAGGATATTCCTACTGAGGTGATCTACGGAACAATGGAAGAGTTAATCGATATAGTGAATAGAAGTGTGAAAGAAGGCAGGGATTTGCTGCCAGAGTATTATCGGTACTAAAAAGCAGCATAAGACCGTATTTCCGTAACTTTAGCTGGAAATACGGTTTTATTATTCTTCTACAAGAGATTCGAAGAGTTT
>NZ_JBOFBG010000056.1:0-32555 GCF_051594305.1 Paenibacillus sp. IHBB 3054
ATAGTTATGTAGAATTGAAAAATTGATTAAATCTGAATCTTTGTAACCTTTTGAATTGAAATTACCAAAGTTAACTTCGCTGAAATTACTGAAGAAAATATTAAGAGCTTGTTTTTTACTATTATCCATTGAGAGGAGCAAATTGTTATTTGACGTTTGTGCAAAAGTTTTTCCAGAAATTAAACTACATGTAGATAATATAATGAGTAATAGTAAAATAGTTTTAAAACTTTTATAGAACATCTTGTTGCACTCCCTTTCTGAGAATTTTATTGTAGAAGATTTACTATACGATCAATACTTTGATTTATATCATTATTAATTTGGGCCTCTTGCTCCATCAAGTCATTAACTTGGTCGTATTCCTCAATATCCTCTTGAGACACCTCTCTATATACAGGGTATTCTTTCTCAAAACCTTTGTTATCAATAAGCGTTACTGCATTGGAAACAACTGCCTTTGTATCATATACCCCTTCCCCGGATAACTCGCTATCCCCAGAAAGCCGCAACACAGCTTGCCAATCATTCGAAGGAACATAACCAAATGTCTGTGAGTATGAATAACTCGTAATAAAATAATTATCTGAGTAGCTTTCATCTTCTATTGTAAGATTGCCGATCTTAGTGCCTGTATTTTTAATTTTATAATTGACATATACATCGAGATTCTCAACTTGGGATATATCCTTAATTATCCCATACCCCACTTTAGGATGTTCCTTATTGAACTCTTTTAAAGCTTCGTTTGCTTCAATGAATTTTTTCGTGTCCATTAATATCAAGCCTAAATCACTATTATCTAGAGGTGAAAGACTAGTTAGAAACTCCATTTTCTTATATATTTTTTTCACTTTTTCAACTTTCTTTCCTTCAAATACTTCCTTATTCTCAATTAGCTCTTTATGATACTTTTCATTAATATAATCTACAAAATATGTCTTCATTTGATCATCAGATAATTTATATATATCCATTAGCTTTTCAGAATCGCCCTTTTTAAGATTACTCTTGATACTTTTCTCTATTTTTTCATTCATATTGGTATTTGAAGTAGATTTAGAAGCACCAAATATTCCACCGAACCAATTTGATACTTTTGATCCTATTGCCTCTTTATCATCTCCATCAGCATTTTTCGACTTCTCTTCTATATTAGTTTGCACCTTCTGGTCTTCTTCTGTCGGAGCATCAGTAGCTGTAGCTTTGGTAAGTTTGGTTTGTCCTTCACTAACCTTTTTTGCTTGCTCTTCAGCATCCTTTTTTGCTTGCTCTTCAGATGCTTGAATAGCCTTCGCTGCTGCTCTTTCTGCTAATTCTACTTTTTTTTCTTCTTCCTTACCTTCTTTTTCTTTAGCTTTTTGGATAGCCTGCTCCTCGCTCTGTTTCTGCTGCCTAGCTATATACTCAAAAGAATGCTGACTACTAAGTTTGGAACTTACTGTTGTCAATCCGATAACCACAATTACAAAGGAAATCACCCATGCAATAACCTTTTTCCATAAACCTTTACTTTTGAATAACGGTAAAAACCTTTGTATATTTGCCAAGTTTGTTATAAGTACAAAAGGAATAATTACCAAGAAGAATATAATAGAGATGCTTTCCCACTGAGAGATCATATTATCCTTTGGTGATTCTAGAGGATCTCTGCTACCAAGGATCATTGCAAAAGAAAGAAAAATAAGCACGAGATAAGCAATGCTTGCAATTATCCTTTTCCATACCCTCCCTGTTCTAAAACCCGGAATTAATAACTTAATTTTTTTCCGCATTTCTCTTAATCCCCCATAATCCATATGACAAAAATTAGGTACATTGTATCACTAAATTCCAAAATTATACAAGGATTATTGTTTCATTTCTCTAGAGAGATGATGTACAAACTTAATCAATACTTCCACTCACTGCTTATGAGAATTTGCCACTCCCTTAGTTTCGATTGTAATAGACCGCTTCATTAGGATTACAGACCTATTCTCCTGTTAATGGAATTATAAAACACAGTACACGATATTTCAATTACTATAGTAACTTATTTTATAAGTCACTATAATGGTTTGTTGTACTTTCGCTTAACCTCTATCTTGAGCATAGAGGTGAGTGAAGTTGAGTAGAATTTCTGAGTCTGTTGGTTCTCAAATAAGGGTCTTACGACAAGAACGGGGAATTAGCCAGGAGAAACTTGCTTTGATAGCAGGGGTAAATACATCATATGTTGGACAGATAGAACGTGGAATAAGAAGCCCCACAATAGATATGCTGGATAAAATCGCTCAAGCACTAGAGGTTGATGTAGTAGAGTTATTCCGTTTAGAGACTGACCGCGCCCCGCATACGAACTCAGATACATTAAACAAACTTATGTTCGAACTACGAACCCGTACCGAAGATGAACAAAATTCCGTATATGACATTGTAAAGCGTCTTCTAATCTTTAAAGACACCTAATCACGAATCATTAATCCTTGTTCTTTTAAACTCACATATCTCTGTCCGGCAATAATCAGATGATCCAATACATCGATACCAATAATTTCTCCTGCTTCAATAAGACGATGGGTAATAATCAGATCTTCATTCGAAGGAGTAGGATCACCACTTGGATGTGAATGAGAACAAATGATTGAGGCACAGGAGCGTTTGATTCCAACCTTGAACACTTCACGTGGATGGACAATAGAAGCGTTAAGAGAGCCTATAGAGATCGTTTCCTTGTGCATTACACGATTCTTTGTATTGAGGTACAGACAGATAAAGTGTTCCTTGGTATTGTAGCGATGTTCTGGCTCAAGTAAATGAAATGCGTCCTCAGGTTTGCGAATAACTGGGTATTCGATATCAGGTATAATCAATGTCCTTGTCAACCTTAAAATTGCAACGATTTGTCGTGCCTTATGTGGGCCGACACCATTTATTGAAACCAACTCCTGTTCTGTAACCTCTATTAGATCTGAAGCCGAAGGAAAGCGATTCATTAATTCTTCTATTAAATCGCTACCCTGTTTTTCTCGCAAAGAATCGGTTAGGAGTGACTTCAGTTCAATATTTCGTTTTGTTAGCATTAATAAAACCTCCGTTATCATAATTTTAGAGCATCGATTGCATCCCGCTAACCATGCTCTGGTTCGGTTATTACAAGAGAAAATAAAGGGGGGGTCCCAAAAGCATTCGTACTGGACGGGAACAAACGAAAATGACCTCGAAATCCACACCGAAGTGAAGGACGAGGTCATTTTTGGTAGTCTGATTTCTATACAAAGTGGCTGTCCCAATTTTTTTGGGGGACAGCCACTTTGTTTAGGATTACCTACCGACTAGGTATCCATATAATAATATATATTTATATCTTTTCAAATTACTCAAAAGCCAATAAATTAAATCCATAAAAATACTTTGTATCATAATAATAACATTAGTAATTTTTTTGTAAATTAAATTCCCAGAATTTAAATTCATACTTTCGCTTACCTTAAAAGGAGCTCTAGCACCCCCAATTCCTGCAGCAGGGTCATGAACTTTTACTCAAGCCCCTAATTTTCTATCTTACTCATCCCAAAGATAGCCTTATCAATATTACAATTTGTTGAAAAACCTAGCTCATGCTTTTCTTCAAGAAAACCTCATATATATTGACTTAATTTTAAAATCTATCGCCCAGTTCTAGGTAATTGTCTTGCTAAAATATCTAAAATTCTTTCTGCTATTTCTAGTATCTTCCGAGGAGATATATTGGAATGACTAAAAAGAATTCCTCTTTTACTTAATGCTATTTTAACATACCCTTTTGAAAAATCAGTATCTGTAATTTGAAGTTCTATATTTGACAACATTGCCCCTTGTGTGGTCTTAAACCTTTGCCAGTCACCGCCCAAGTTTGCATCAACCCCTGTGAGGAGTGCATTGTTTAGATTTGGCAAATTCAAATTACTAAACCACCCTGAAACAATCTTTATATCATTAGGGGCGAATCGAATTATTTTCTCAATGACTTCGATTAGATTAACGTCTAATGGTTCAACTTTTACTGCCGTTGCTGCTCTTAGCCTGTTTAGTGCATTATGAGAAATGTCTGCTTTAGCACTCCCCATTGTGAATACATAATTATAATTCGGCTTCTTATACATTTGCATTTTCACAATGCGTAGAATGGCGTTGAATTCCCTTTGCCATAATTTACCTTCTATTTTATACTTCTGAGTGTGTACCATATTAAATCTTTGGTAACCCTCCAACATACCTTCTTGATCTTCTGCTAGATTAAACCTTGTTTCCGCAATAGCCATCTCCCCTTCAATATCTACTTCTTCTCGACCTACAATCGTTTGATTTACTCTATCAGGAAAAGATATTATTTCGTTTATTGTGACTACTGTGCTCAATTTCTTTCCACCTCAGCTCATGAGTACTGTCTTCAGCGCATCTATTGAATTAAGAAAATCCCCTCTGCTGGTAGATATCATTGATACCCCAGTATTAGAGTCAATTGTTATTTTTGTAGTTCTACTCGACTGAATCTCAATATGAGAATGTTGTACTTTATATTTTCTTGCACTTAGTAACAACCCCATCTGAGCAACCTTGTATTCAGAATTTTTCTTAGAAATTCTAACATTAATATTTTTAAGAGAAAAAGTTTGATCCATTATATCTTCAAGAAAACAATTGCCAATGAATTTTATATTGTTTTCAATAGATCGATATGCAGAGACACTATCAATCTTTATTAAGTAACAGTCCCTTCCTTGCTCAATTATTGTAGTTTTGCTTATTTCAATATTCCCCGCTATTGCTCTATGATAAAACGTGATTTTATTTAAATCCTCATATTTAATATTATAGTCATTGCTGGTTAATCCACTTGAAATAACTGACTCTGAAAAAATATCAAATATTTGAGTTGTTGTTGTTCCTATTGGGGCAAAAGCTAGTACCTCAATACTGTAATCAAGATGGTGAAAATTAGTCTTGAGTAAAATTGCACCCACTAATCTTCGAAACAACGGGAATTTCACTAATATTGACGATAATAATGCGAGAACAATTCCCACTAAAGTGAGCCCATCTGTATTTGCAAGAGATCCCCACTTGAAGTCTTGATTGAAAACGGTATGGGTAAATAAACAGAGCAACAAAAATAATATAACAATGTAATCCATAATCGATTTTACAAGGCGTTCGAACATAATGCATCCAACCTTTAGGAAGTTCGATTTTTTCCGACTCTTTTCTACACTACATTCTGTATCTTCAGAGGAGATTCCTTCTTAATTTAAAAATAATTTCCCATGCTCTCTAATTAAAGCAATCAGTACAAGGATATACGCCATCACCTGTATTAAAGGTGTATCCTTGCTTAGATACAAAAGTTTAGTACTTTTGCTTTTATTAGATTACTTTTTACCACCAATTTCAAATTATAACATCACATCAAATCATTTCGAACCATTAATATTACCGTTTCCACAAGAATGGAGTGCGTGATACCAGATAGATCTCATTTATGTAGACATCCTGTCTACATAAATGAACAAGAATAGTACCTCAACAATGTCATGTCTACATTTTGTCTACAATTCAGTTCATAGACAGCAAAAAACCCGCCATATAAGCGGGTTTTTAAGATGGAGCCGAGGGGAGTCGAACCCCTGTCCGAAGATAACGGCACATAAGCTTCTACGAGTGTAGTTACAGTTTTGATGTCACCCGAGTATCGCCCCGTAACCGGCTATACGTTGGGTCAGCCTGATTGTCTTCTTCAGCTCACCCCAGGCGGAGATGAGACAGCGTATTCCACTATTTGTTAGCCCCTAGCCCTGTCACATGGACGATGCAGAGTAGAAGCACGCACACAGTTTCTTAGGCTGCGAAAGCGTAGTTGTTTTGTTGTTTGCCGTTTAATAGGCTTTAGCGTTGATGAAGCGGACGCGTCCCCACTACTCGCTACTCATGCTCGAACTACCCCCGTCGAATCCAAGAACGGCCCCTCATTAAAAGGGCGCTTCGGATTAAGCGGACCAGCGAGCAAAAGTGATCCGATCCACAGTCTCTTCTTCAAGAAGACTGCAAAGAAGCATTAAGCTTTACTTACACAGTATAGCACATTTATCAACACTTTAACACGAAGGTTAAAGGAATTGAAGGTGGAATCTGGAACATTGGACAATCTCCTGCCCGGGCCTATCTTGCGATCTTTTGCTTGTCGCGCAGCACACGCTGAATATCGCGCTGAGCATCACGTTTTGCGGCAGAATCGCGTTTGTCGTACTCTTTCTTCCCTTTACCGAGGCCGATCAGCAGCTTGGCGTATCCGTTGCGGACGTACACCTTCAGCGGCACGATGGTGAATCCCTCACGCTTGGACTGTCCCAGCAGCTTGTGAATCTGCTCTTTATGCATCAGCAGCTTGCGCGTACGCGTCGGGTCGGTAGGATTGGAGCGGTTCCCTTGTTCAAAAGGGCTGATATGCATGTTGTGCACGAAAATCTCACCGTTTCGGATCGTCGCAAACGCATCACCAATATTCGCGCGTCCATTACGCAGCGACTTAATTTCTGTACCGGTTAGCACCAAGCCTGCTTCGTAAGTGTCCTCGATGTAATAATCATGGGAAGCTTTTTTGTTCTGGGCGAGCACTTTCCCGTCTGCTTTTTTACCCATGAGAGTCACTCCTTGAATCGTATTCCTAGGCAGAGATAATCAGATCGCCTTAACAAGCAGGTAAGTTTGATTATCCAAACGTCAGATCTATATTGTATCAAAAGCGCTCCGTGGAACGCAAGGAAGCAGCGCCCATTCTCCACCAGGCATTTTGACATATGTATGTCAGTAAGATCCGCTTTGGAGGTAATTTATATACAATATGATGGATAAATAGAAAATACAGCCTGGCCCAACACCGTATAAGATATAAGTTGAGATGATGTTAAACCCAGTGTAGGGAGACTTTGAATTGAAAGTTTATGCATTCCTATTACGGAGGACCCCGAACATAAAATTCGTTATTAGTAAAAAAACGCCGTTCCCTTCAAGGGGAACAGCGCTTTTCATCATCTCAGCTTACTCCTGAGGTTTTTTCTTCTTTTTCTTTCGGCGTACTGCGCCTTCCGCATTGCTGCCTTTGTCGCTGCGCTTAGCGGCTACCTTGTCGGAGGTCTCCACGTTGCCTGGAGTGACGGAAGGGCCAATAAAGACGCCGCTCTTGTTTTTCTTCTTGCGGCGGCCCTTATCCTTGCCTTCTGCGCTTCCGCTGCGGCTCTCGAACCCGCGATCCTCCCGGCTGCTGAACCGGGTGTTCGCGTCAACGCCGCGCAGCTCACCTGCGCCTTGCTCGCCTGTGCCGCCGGCTGGCGCGCCGTAGCCGCCCTTGCCGGAGCCGAAGCCGAAGCTGATGCCGCGTCCCCCGGCACCGCCTCCGGCCTCTCCGCCGCGGCCACGTCCCCCGCCGCTACGCTCGCGCGGTGCACTGCTGCCGCCCGCTTCGCCGTTCAGGGCGGCGTAAGCCCGGCGTGCGGCCTCAGCAGGGCCGCCGCTGCCACGTTTGGCGCGTCCGCCTGCAGACGCGCCGCTACCGGCCGCCGCGTCTGTACGCGGCGCTTCCCAGGCGCCGGTTCCCACCGCGCCGGACTTGCCTCTGCCGGCGTTCAACGCGCCGCCGGATTTGCCCTTGCCCACGCCGACAGCGCCGGGCTTGCCTTTACCGCCAGTGCGGCCCTTGCCGCCGGCTTTCCCACCGGATGGCTTGCTGAAGCCGCCGGCACCCGGACGGCCGCCTTTACCGCCGCGTCCGCTATAGCTGCGGTGCTCGCCCGCCGCACGCGGCTTCATGTCGACCAGCTCGAAGTCGATCGTGTGGTCGTCCATGTTGACCTTGGCGACGCGGATCTTCACCTCATCGCCAATGCGGAACACCTTGGAGGTGCGCTCGCCGATGAGCGCCATATGAGCTTCGTCGAAGTGGTAGTAATCATCGCTCAGCGCGCTGAGACGGATTAAGCCTTCGACGGTATTTTCCAGCTCGATGAACATGCCGAAGCTGGTTACACTGCTGATCATCGCCTCGAATTCCTCGCCGACCTTATCCTGCATATATTCCGCTTTCTTCAGCTGCTCCGTATCACGCTCTGCTTCCACTGCTACGCGTTCGCGTTCAGAGGACTGCTGCGCGATGTCAGGCATCCGGCTGGACAGGTAATCATGACGCTTCTGGCTTAGGGCTCCGCCGTTCTCGATCACCTCGCGCATCACACGGTGAATGACAAGGTCCGGGTACCGGCGGATCGGCGATGTGAAGTGGGAATAATATTCCGCCGCAAGTCCAAAATGGCCCGTGCTCTCCGCATCATACTTGGCCTGCTTCATAGAGCGCAGCATCATCGTGCTGATGACTGTCTGCTCCTTGGTGCCTTGAATGTCCTCCAGCAGGCTCTGCAGCGCGCGCGGGTGGACAGAATTGCCGCGTCCCTTAACATGGTAGCCGAAATTGGCGGCAAAGGCCATAAAGTTCTGCAGCTTCTCCGGATCCGGATCTTCATGAATCCGGTAGAGGAACGGCACTTTTAGCCAGTGGAAATGCTCGGCTACCGTCTCATTGGCCGCCAGCATGAACTCTTCGATAATTTGCTCGGCTACTGAACGCTCACGTTTTACGATATCAACAGCTTTGCCGTTTTCGTCGACAATGATCTTGCTTTCTTCAAAGTCAAAATCAACCGCTCCCCGCCGCATCCGCGCATCGCGCAGCTTCATGGCCAGTTCCTTCATCAGACGGAAGTCCCCGATCAGCGGACTATAACGCTCCAGCAGCTCCGGATCTTCGTCTTCGACGATTTTGCGGACATTGGAGTAAGTCATTCTTTCTTTGGTGCGGATTACACTCGTAAAGACATCATGCTTCACGACCTTCATATGCTCATTAAATTCCATCTCACAGGACATCGTTAACCGGTCCACCTGCGGGTTCAAACTGCAAATCCCGTTAGAGAGACGGTGCGGCAGCATCGGAATTACCCGGTCCACCAGATACACGCTGCATCCGCGGTCATAAGCTTCCTTGTCGAGCTCCGAACCTTCGCGCACATAATAGCCGACGTCGGCGATATGGACGCCCAGCTTGTAATGCCCATTCTCCAGCCGCTCCACATTGACCGCATCATCCAGATCCTTGGCATCTTCACCGTCGATGGTAACAATGTTAAGCCCGCGCAAATCGCGGCGTCCCTGCTGGATAATCTCTTCATCGGTAATGGAATCCGGCGCCTGCTCCGCTTCGGTCATCACTTCAGACGGGAAAGCCTCAGGCAGCTGGTGCTTACGGATTACGGATAAAATATCAACACCCGGGTCGTCCTTATGTCCCAGAATTTCAATGATTTCCCCTTCAGCCGCAGTGCGGCCTTCCGGGTAATTTACAATGCGGACCACAACCTTCTCGCCGTCGACCGCTCCCTTAAAGGACTGCTTCGGAATAAAGATATCGCGGTTTATCCGCTTGTCATCCGGCAACACAAAACCATAGGTCTCCAGGCTTTGGAATACCCCAACAGTCTGGAGCACACCTCTTTTCACGATCCGCACCACTTCGCCTTCCATCCGCCCGCCGGACGGGCTCTTCGAAGTAATCCGCACCAGTACGATATCCCCGTTCATCGCACCCTTTAAATCGTTGGCGTGTACATACACGTCGGGATGATCACGGTCGTCCGGGATTAGAAAAGCAAACCCCTTCGCATGTGCCTGCAGCCGTCCACGCAATAAATCCATCCGTTCTGGCACGCCATAACGGGCATTCCGGGTCAGCACGACTCTCCCGTCCTGTTCAAGCTCCAGCAGCAAATCCTCGAACGCTTTAAACGACGCGCTATCCTGCAACTCGAAGTGGCTTACCAATTCGTCATAAGTGAGCGGTTTATAAGCGGTCTCCCGCATAAAATCAAGCAATATTTCCTGTGTTATCAAGTTAGTCACCTCGGCCCTCCGCAGCCTTCAAGCGCTGCTGGCATATATGTATGTCTTGTCCTGCTTCACCCAAAATCATTCAAGTAAAATTTACCTTTATATACTTCATACCCTAGTATACACGAAATCAATCCAGAGCATCCCTGTAATGATTATCGCAAAGTTAACGCAGTCCAAAAAATTGCACCAAAAAAGCCCACGCCCCATTCTATTCAGAACAGTGCGAAGGCTTATTGTAGACGTCCTAATCAACTACAATGGCAACAACGATCGCCATAATGAAGAATCCAGCTGCCAGTGCAACCGTTACACGCTGCAGTACAAGCTCCATACCGCGTGCTTTAGTTTTACCGAAAAGATGCTCAGCACCGCCGGAGATGGCACCGGAGAGACCTGCGCTTTTCCCTTTTTGCAGAAGAACGACCGCAATCAGACCGACGGAAAAAATCAGGAGAACTACTTTCAAAAAGATATCCATTCACTTCCACCTCCTACGTCCAAGCATCACTATCTATGCTAAATTAGGTTTTACGTTTCATAAACAGCATTTTTATTTTATCATAGCTACCGTATGAATACAACCTTCTGACTACGAATCTAGTTTGGAGATACCGAGTGTCAATCTCCTATGCCTGTTTTCTGAAAAACGTAAGAGTCAGCAATAACAGCGCAGAAATCACAATGATAGGAACACAAATAAAGGCATAGCCGATCCCTTCCCAGCCTCCAATCACTGAAAAACTGAGCACGAGCAGGATTGCACCGCCAACCAAGCCGACAATCCCCGGATAAAACGTGAGCCCGGAATGCAGTCCCCGGATTCGTGTAAAAACTAAGCTTATGATTACAATCAGTATTCCAATCCCAATCCCTGCCACAATAGCATTCATTCAATCCACTCCTTCCAATTATCTACATTTATAGAATACCTATTCAGAGCGGCAGATGCAATTTCAAACAAAAAAAGAGCCTGCCGGAAACCGGCAGACTCTTTGAAAAGCTTGACTCAAAAATAATTATCTTTTGAGGTTGTAGAAGGATTTCAGGCCGTTGTATTGAGCCAATTCACCCAGTTCATCTTCGATACGAAGCAATTGGTTGTATTTAGCGATACGGTCTGTACGGGAAGGAGCACCTGTTTTGATTTGGCCGGCATTGGTTGCCACAGCGATATCAGCGATGGTGCTGTCTTCGGATTCACCGGAACGGTGAGAGATAACTGCAGTGTAACCTGCACGTTTAGCCATTTCGATAGCATCGAAAGTTTCAGTCAAAGTACCGATTTGGTTAACTTTGATCAGAATGGAGTTACCGATACCTTCTTCGATACCTTTAGCCAGACGCTCAGTGTTGGTTACGAACAAGTCATCGCCAACGAGTTGGATTTTGTTGCCCAATTTCTCGGACAGCAATTTCCAGCCTTCCCAGTCATCTTCGGAGCAGCCATCTTCGATGGTGATGATTGGGTATTTATCAGCCCAAGAAGCGAGCAGGTCAACAAATTCAGCTGGTGTGAAGGATTTGCCTTCGCCTTCCAGGTGGTATTTGCCATCTTTGAAGAACTCAGTGGAAGCAACGTCCATACCAAGGAATACGTCAACGCCTGGTTTGTAACCAGCTTTTTCGATAGCTTCCATGATGGAGGACAATGCATCTTCGTTGGAAGTGAAGTTAGGAGCGAATCCGCCTTCGTCGCCAACTGCAGTGTTCAGGCCTTTAGCTTTCAGTACCGATTTCAGAGCGTGGAAGATTTCAGCGCCTGTACGCAGAGCTTCTTTGAAGCTAGGTGCGCCAACTGGCAGAACCATGAACTCTTGAACGTCTACGTTGTTGTCGGCATGTGCGCCGCCGTTAACGATGTTCATCATTGGTACTGGAAGCTGTTTAGCGTTGAATCCGCCCAGGTATACATACAAAGGTATATCCAGAGCTGCTGCAGCAGCGCGGGCTACGGCCATGGATACAGCCAGAATTGCGTTAGCGCCGAGTTTGCCTTTGTTGTGAGTACCGTCCAAAGTGATCATCAATTTGTCGATGCCCAGTTGGTCAAGAGCGTCCATACCGATTACTTCAGGAGCGATGATTTCATTTACGTTCTCAACAGCTTTCAGAACGCCTTTGCCCAGGTAACGGTTTTTGTCTTCGTCGCGAAGCTCTACAGCTTCATGAGCGCCAGTGGAAGCGCCGGAAGGAACGATAGCGCGGCCTTTAGCACCGGATTCCAGATAAACATCAACCTCTACAGTAGGGTTACCGCGGGAGTCGAGGACTTCGCGAGCGTACACATCAGAAATAATAGTCATGTAAGTTAATCTCCTTTTATCATGGGTTTTGGTATTGATGGTGAAGCTTAAATCCTGCTTATTTACGGCTGGCGATCATGGATTGTCCGGTCATTTCCGCTGGTTGCGGAAGTCCCATAAGATCCAGAATCGTTGGTGCCACATCGGCAAGGATACCGGATTCGCGCAGTACAACATTCTCAGTAGTTACGATGAAAGGAACCGGGTTGGTAGTATGAGCCGTGAACGGACGTCCGTTCTCGTCAAATACCATATCCGCATTGCCGTGGTCGGCAATGATGATTGCCACGCCGCCTTTGGCTACAACGGCATCCACAACTTTACCCACACATTCATCCGTCACTTCAACAGCCTTGATTGTTGGCTCCAGCATGCCGGAGTGTCCAACCATATCAGGATTCGCAAAGTTAAGGATAATAGCATCTTGTCTATCCGCTTCGATTTCCGCTACGCAGGCCGCCGCCACTTCGTATGCGCTCATCTCAGGCTGAAGATCATAAGTTGCTACTTTAGGAGAGTTGATCAGGATGCGGGTTTCCCCAGGAAGCTCTTCATCGCGTCCGCCGCTGAAGAAGAAGGTTACATGCGGGTACTTTTCAGTTTCCGCAATACGCAATTGCTTCTTGTTCTGCTGTACCAGCACTTCACCCAAGGTATTATCCAGGTTCTTCGGTGAGTAGGCCACGAAGCCCTGTACCGTTTCGCTGAATGTAGTCAGACATACGAAGTGCAGGCCTTGCGGGAACAAAGGACCCCGGTCAAAACCACGGAAATCCGAGTTGGTAAAGACTTGGGACAGCTGAATCGCACGGTCAGGGCGGAAGTTCAGGAACACAACGGAATCGCCGCTTTCCACTACCGCAACCGGCTTGTCGTTGCTGTCTACGATAACACAAGGCTCAACGAATTCATCATACACGGAATTCTGATAGGAGGCTGTGATCGCCTGCAGGGCATCGGTATATTTCGGACCTTCACCATATACCATAGCACGATAGGCTTTCTCTACACGCTCCCAGCGTTTGTCACGGTCCATTGCGAAGTAACGCCCGGATACCGTAGCAATCTTACCTACGCCAACTTCTTCAATCTTGGCTACGAGATCCTGAACGAACTTTTGTCCGCTGTCAGGAGGTACATCGCGGCCGTCCATGAATGCGTGAATATACACTTCGTGCATATCTTCTTTCTTGGCCAGATCAAGCATGGCAAACAGATGGCTGATATGACTGTGTACGCCTCCGTCGGAGACCAGCGCATACAGATGAAGCTTTTTGCCGGTTGATTTGGCGTTTCTTACAGCAGCAACCAGCGTTTCGTTATCAAAGAATTCTCCGTCACGGATAGACTTGTCAATCCGGGTCAAATCCTGATATACGATACGTCCGGCACCGATGTTAAGATGTCCTACTTCCGAGTTACCCATTTGTCCTTCCGGCAGACCTACAGCTTCGCCGCAAGCGGTCAGTGTGGTATTCGGATATTGTTTCAGGTAACGGTCATAGTTAGGTTTGTTGGCTTGAGCAACAGCGTTGCCTTCAGTCGTATTGCGCAAACCGAAACCGTCCATGATGATTAACGCTACAGGTTTTGGTGCTGACATTCTTACTTCGCCCCCTCAACGAGTGAAACAAAGGAAGCTGGCTGCAGGCTGGCACCGCCGACAAGAGCGCCGTCGATGTCGCTTTGACTCATGTACTCCGTTACATTCTCAGGCTTCACACTGCCGCCGTATTGAATACGCACAGCTTCAGCAGTTGCTTCATCATACAGACCTTTTACAAGGGTACGGATATAAGCAATAACTTCGTTGGCATCCTGGGAAGTGGAGGATTTGCCTGTGCCAATGGCCCAGATAGGCTCATAGGCGATAACCACCTGAGCAGCCTGTTCGGCACTGAGACCGGCAAATGCAGCTTCGGTTTGAACTTTGCACACATCTTTTGTTTGATTAGCTTCGCGCTCTTCAAGCTTTTCGCCTACACAAACAATTGGAGTGATGCCGTGACGGAATGCCGCATGCATCTTTTTGTTCACGATTTCGTCCGTTTCGCCAAAATAAGCGCGACGTTCGGAGTGCCCGATGATAACATACTCAACGCCAAGGTCCTTCAGCATTACACCGCTGATTTCGCCTGTATAAGCGCCGTTATCTTCGAAGTGCAGGTTTTGTGCACCGATCTTGATGCTTGTGCCTTTTACTGCTGCTACCAGGGCTGGCAGGTTAGTAAATGGAGCGCAAACAACAGTCTCTACGCCTGCTACTTCTGCTTGGCCTTTGACTTCAGCGATGAAGCCTTCTGCTTCCGGAACGGTTTTGAACATCTTCCAGTTCCCGGCGATAATAGGTGTTCTACTCATAGTAATGGATTGCCTCCTTCTACCTTCTACGTCTTACTTGTCGTTCAGTGCTTCTACGCCAGGAAGTGCCTTGCCTTCCATGAACTCGAGTGATGCGCCGCCGCCAGTGGAGATATGATCCATTTGGTCAGCCAGGTGGAATTTCTCTGCTGCAGCTGCGGAATCACCGCCACCGATTACAGTGTAACCTTCGGTTGTCGCACAAGCCTGCGCTACAGCCTTTGTACCTTCAGCAAAGATGTCGATTTCGAACACACCCATAGGTCCGTTCCATACAACCAGCTTGGAGTTTTTGATGATATCGGCATAAATTTCACGAGTTTTAGGTCCGATGTCCAGACCTTCCCATTCCGCAGGAATGTCAGTTGTATCAACAATTTTGGTGTTGGCGTCTGCGCCGAACTTATCGGCTACAACTACGTCAACCGGAAGTACGAAATTTTTGCCCAGTGCTTTAGCCTTCTCGATAAATCCAAGAGCGACATCAAGTTTGTCGTTGTCTACCAAGGAATTTCCGATTTCGAAGCCTTGAGCTTTAGTGAATGTATAAGAAAGGCCGCCGCCGATCAGTACATTGTCAGCCAAAGTCAGCAGGTTGTCGATAACGTCGATCTTGTCTTTAACCTTGGAACCGCCGATGATGGCAGTGAAAGGACGCTCAGGGTTCGAAAGAGCTTTGCCCAGAACAGACAATTCTTTCTCCATCAGAAGACCGGATACAGCCGGCAGGAAGTGAGCGATGCCTTCAGTCGAAGCATGTGCACGGTGAGCTGCGCCGAATGCGTCGTTGACGAACAGGTCAGCCAGTTCCGCGAACTGCTTAGCCAGTTCAGGATCGTTCTTTTCTTCACCCGGATAGAAACGGACATTCTCAAGCACAAGTACATCACCGTTGTTCAGTTCAGCAATTTGTGCTTTAACAGCATCGCCGATCGCTTCATCAGCTTTGGCAACTGGTTTGCCGAGCAGCTCGGACAGACGTACAGCAGCACCGGTAAGGCGCATGGAATCAACGAATTGACCCTTAGGACGGCCCATATGGCTGGCCAGAATGACCTTTGCACCGTTCTCGATCAGGTATTTAATCGTTGGAAGTGTTTCGCGGATACGTGTATCATCAGTGATTTTACCGTCTTCCACTGGCACATTGAAATCGACGCGTACAAATATGCGTTTGCCTGCTACTTCTACATCACGGACGCTCTTTTTGTTCATGATTAGTTTCCTCCACACCCATATTGGTTCACTCACGAATCCATTTAGAAAGAGCGGAAACAAGGAACTTCTGTTTCCGCTCTATAGATGCTGCTTATATAAAAACGATCTTATTGAGCAAGTTTAGCGAAGTGTTCCAAAGTGCGAACGAGTTGTGCAGTGTAAGACATTTCATTGTCGTACCAAGCAACAGTTTTAACCAGTTGTTTGTCGCCAACAGTCAGGACTTTAGTTTGTGTTGCATCGAACAGGGAACCGAAAGTCATGCCTTTGATGTCGGAAGATACGATTTCATCTTCAGTGTAGCCGTAAGTTTCTGGATCGGAAGCTTCTTTCATTGCTGCGTTCAGCTCTTCAACAGTAACGCTCTTGTTAAGAACAGTAACCAGCTCAGTCAGGGAACCTGTAGCTACAGGCACACGTTGAGCAGCTCCGTCAAGTTTGCCCTTCAGATCTGGAATAACCAGGCCGATGGCTTTAGCAGCACCGGTAGTGTTAGGGATGATGTTCTCAGCAGCAGCACGGGCGCGTCTGAAGTCGCCTTTAGCGTGTGGAGCATCAAGAGTGTTCTGGTCACCAGTGTAAGCGTGGATAGTTGTCATCAAGCCTTCAATGATACCGAACTTGTCGTTCAGCACTTTTGCCATTGGAGCCAGGCAGTTGGTTGTGCAAGATGCGCCGGAGATAACTGTTTCAGTACCATCCAGAATGTCATGGTTAACGTTGTAAACGACAGTTTTCATGTCGCCTGTAGCTGGAGCGGAAATAACTACTTTCTTAGCTCCGCCTTTCAAGTGTTTCTCAGCTGCTTCTTTAGTTGTGAAGAAACCTGTGCATTCCAGCACGATGTCAACACCGAGGTCGCCCCAAGGAAGTTCTTCAGGGTTGCGGTTAGCCAGAACCTTAACTTCTTTGCCGTTTACTTTGAAGAATCCGTCGTGAACTTCAACTTCACCCTGGAATTTACCTTGAGTTGTATCATATTTAAGCAAATGAGCAAGCATCTTAGCGTCAGTCAAGTCATTGATTGCTACCACTTCGATACCTTCTACATTTTGAATACGGCGGAATGCAAGGCGTCCAATACGTCCAAAACCGTTAATACCAACTTTTACACTCATTGAATAGTTCCTCCTAGATTTCGTTTTATTTATTCAAGACAGGCCGTTAAGCTTGTCAAGACAACAATGTTAAGTATAATGCAAAATAACTGCGAATGCTCTCCAGAAACTGGATGCTATAGGATCTGCTGTATTTGTGCGTCGATTTCTTTGCCGATTTCGACAGCCGCTGCCTCGTCTATGACGAGTATGTCCTCTTGCCCAAACCGCAGCATCGCATGAATGGCCTTCGCCTTGCGTTTGCCTCCGGCAATTCCGATGACAACTTCCGTCCGGATAATATCCTCCAGTCGCAGTCCCATCGTCAGCATGGTATGGACTACCTGGCCGTCTTCATTGAAATAGTAGCCGAACGATTCGGCAACCGCGCCTTCTTCCTGTATTTCCGAGACCGTAGCCTCATCAAGCTTACGGCGGTGGGTCATTTCAATGGCATCGCCAATTCCATGAACAATAATACGCGATCTACGGATGATTTGCACGATTTCTCCAATATTGGAGTCCAGCGCCAGCGACTGATAAGCATCTCCGCTGAGCAGATCGGGCACATGCAGCAGCCGATAATTGGCTCCAAGCCGTTTGGCCATCGTCGAAGCAATGGTATTGGCCTGAATCTCCATACTTTCCCCAAGTCCTCCGCGCGCCGGAACAATCCAGGCGTTCTTATAGGAATGGGATAACGGCGGTGTCAGCTGATCGGCCATTTCGGCCAGTGTCGAGCCGCCGGTGACAGCAATCGTATCGCCTGCACGGAGCACACCCAGCAACGCTTTGGCGCCTGCCCGGCCCAGCTCACGTTTGGTAAACAACGATGTCTCACAATCGCCAGGCACTACTATGACTTTACTAAGACCGTACGTTGAGCGAATCTTCTCTTCCAGATCATCCAGGCCGAACAAGCTCTTGGCGATCGGCTCCAGCAGGTCAAGCAGTCTGCGCCCGGCATCGCTGATGCGCATGCCGACACTTTCGATCTCAATGAGCCCTTGCGATTTCAGAAGATCCGTCTCGGCGCGCAGTACCCGCTCAGTCATATCAAGCGAAGCGGCGAGCGTCCTGCGTCCGATAATATCGGACAGCATGATCTGATGTAGAATCGTGTACCGTCTCTTAAGGGTTTCCATGAGATCAGGCAGAAGCTGCTTTTGGATTTCTAATAAATTACGCATGCTTTCACTCCTGCAACTTCGTCTTTCTCTATTCCCTTGTTCGTGGTCTCAAAATGTCCCGGGTTAACTTTTTAAGTCCCACCCATATTCTACCCAAATATTACGCGGAGTGCAAGTCTTCCGAGAGTATAATTCTCAACCTCTTTTCATCTTATACATCTGCCAAGCCATGTAAGGGGCTGAAAGTCTTGTGCTGGCCGCACAAACGCACAAACTGTATACTTCCAGCCGAGCTGAAAATGAGGCCACAGAGATCCGGGAAAAGATATTTTCCGAACAACAGGATGAATCCATTGCATTTGCATAATAAGTGTATTATAATAATTTCTGTTGCGCCCGTGGTCCAATGGATATGACGTAGGCCTCCGAAGCCTGAGATCCAAGTTCGATTCTTGGCGGGCGCGCCATTATTTTCTTATTTGTCTATAATTTAGCAACACCCATACTATTGTTTAACCAAAGAGCCAGGTGATGGCTCTTTTTTTTGCAACTAAGTTTGACTTTCTTTGACTTTTTGTTTGAATTTGTTTATCATGTGGTTAATACGGTAACAGTAAAAATGAACACATTCGAAGAACCAATTCAAGGAGGTTTTCCACGTGAGTTATATTCCTATGGTAGTAGAACAGAGCAACCGCGGTGAGCGCGCTTATGACATCTATTCCCGCCTGCTGAAGGACCGCATCATTTTCCTTGGAACGGAGGTTAATGACGTGGTAGCCAATTCCATCATCGCGCAAATGCTGTTTCTGGCTGCCGAGGATCCGGAGAAGGATATTCACCTGTATGTAAACAGCCCTGGTGGCTCCATTACAGCGGGTATGGCTATATTTGATACAATGCAGTACATCAAACCGGATGTATCGACGATTTGCGTAGGTATGGCCGCTTCGATGGGAGCTTTCCTGCTGAACGCCGGTGCCAAAGGCAAACGTTTTGCACTCCCTAACAGCGAAATTATGATTCACCAGCCTCTGGGTGGTGCTCAAGGTCAGGCAACGGACATCGAAATCCGCGCCCGCCGCATCCTCAAGCTGCGCGACAAGCTGAACCGTATTCTGTCCGAGCGCACAGGACAGTCGCTGGAACGGATCGAAAAGGACACCGACCGCGACTATTTCATGAGTGCAGCTGATGCAGCTGAATATGGTATTGTCGATAAAGTTATCGAGAAGACGCTGCCTGCCGGCGTTTAATACAAGCAACAACAAAGAGGCTGGTTGGGACCACTAAGTGATCCCCGCCAGCCTCTTTGTTGTTTTATAGTCCAGGTGCATTATTCTATTGATGAAGGATTAACCCAGACGCCCATACCCCAACGTGTCCAGCTTCCCGGCGATAACACGGTAACCTCTTCCGTTAGGATGCAAATGATCTATTGACAGCAGCCCCCGTTCGTTGCCGGCAAATTCATTATATATAGAGGCGAACCGGCATACCGGGCTGCTATATCCCGCAGCATAGCGGTTAAACTGCCTCACCCATTCCGTTGCTTCCGTCAACTGGGGATAGGGGTTATACAGTCCTACTATTCTTATAATATAGGGTCTCCGCATGCCCGCCTTCAACTGCGAAAGCGTGCCCATAATGTCATTCAAATTGCGCTTGCATTCCCGGAGCGCTTTTTGCAGTACCGGGGCCAGATCGCCCGGTCGGCTGCCCGCCGCTTTGGCCGCCTTGATCAAATCGTTGCCGCCAATGGACAACGTAATCAATTCGGCCTCGCTGATGGCAAGACGATAGTTGTAATCCCCCTTCAGCCTCTGCTCCAATCCATCTGTGGTTAAACCGTTGACCCCCAAATTGGATAATTCGATCGGCACCCGCAGCCGCGCCTCGGCCATCCGGCGGTAGACCGGAACAAACCCATTGCCCGGCAGAGCTCCAAATCCTGTCGTTAACGAATCGCCAATCGCCGTGTACTGAATACTCATCGTTACTTTCCCTCCCCGCTCCTAAGCTGGTTTCTCCTTTAGCTTATGAACGGTTAGGTGATCCGGTAACGGAGAAATGTCCGTAGCCGGCATTGGCGGATTCGCAGTCAGGTCACTGCACTTACTTCAATGCGGCAAATGGACTGCTTCCGCTTGGGAGCAGCTCCTTGAACGTGAAAGTAAACTCAGGGAATCCGGCAGCATACGCAGTGTATTCATACAGCTGGAAGAAAAGGACCGCCTTGCCGTCTTTCAAATAGAAATTCTTCTCCGTATTCAGGCCGGTGAAGCCGCCAAGATACCCGCCATTTGCTTTCAGCAGCTTCGTCAGCTTTGCATTAAGCTCTTTTTTATAGTTGGGGTTGGCTCCGAATAAATCTCCAAGCAATAGCTGCTTTCCGTCCTTGAGTGAGAAGGTAAAGGCATTGCGGTAGGTCATCCCATGAGCGCCGCCGGTATAACCATACTGGCTGGTCACAAGGCTGAGCACCCCGTCCTGATTGTACGTAACCACGTATCCTCCTTCGTATTCATAGGGGCGGTCATCTTTGGCTCTATTGGCAATTTCCTTCTCGGCCCCTTCCGCATACTTGAGAAACGTCTGCTTAAGGGTATTATTAATCGCCGCCTGCGCCTTGGCATTGTCCAAACCGCTGATTTGCGGGTAATCCAGCTTGATTGGTGCGTCCTTGTAGTCCTTGCTGTAAGTTTCAGTCGTTACCGTAATTGGATTTTGTGTTTTCTTTATCACATTTAACCGTCCGGAGGCAGCATTCCAATCCCCCTTATAGCCCAAATAATCGCTGAGCAGATCAAAGGGAACATACAGACGGTTATTTATAATCTTGCCTTCAAACTCTCCCAGGAAATAATTATTGACCGAGATGGATATGCCGTAATCGGAGATCATCAGCTTGGTCCGTGTAATTCCGCTCCCGATCGTATAAGTTTTCTCCGTTTTATCATAAGTCAATGGCATACCCAGAGTATCACGCATAAAAGCAACCGGCACCCATACTTTTCCTGCGCTTACTATCCCGGTATGCTGTGAAATCGTTCCGTTTGTTTTTAATACAACAAGTGATGAATTGACCTTAGCCTGTGTCTTGGCCGCTGCGGCCTGGCTTGTCTCTGCGGGCAAAAGAGCTCCGCCCAGCAGCAATCCTGCTGCCATTAATCCTGCGCCCCATTTACGGGCCTGTTCTTTCGACATATACTTCATTCTTTTTTCCCCTTCCGCTGGTACGATGACTGACTCTTCCCATTATAGAATAAACAGCAACCGTGGTTGTTACAACGCTCCTTACAGTTTCTTAAAGTTTCCCTGCAAATATTACGAGTCTTATTACATTACTTTAAACAAATTGAGAGATTTCACACCTGCTTCTGTACTTCAAAAGCAAAAGCAAAAAGAGACGTTGCCTCCGCCATCACAGCGGAAGCAACGCCTCACCCGTTTCGTAATTATTTCAGTTCGTACATTACGCTAAGCTGGGTGGATACTTTAACCTCTCCCGCTTCAACCGAAGTGCCTGCAGCCATATCGGCCGATGCTTTTGACATTTGGGCGTTCTCCATATAGACAACCGGATTATTACCGTCATCGTTCTGGATAACCGTAACGACCTGGCCCAGACTGCGTTTGGCCACTTTGGCAATCGCGGCTGCCTTCACATCTGCATTAGCCATTGCTTTCTCAATAACCTGTGCTTCGAATGCAGAAGGATCCTCGATGGCAAACCGTGCACTTCCGATGTTGTTCGCTCCCGCTGTAGAAGCAGCATCCAGCAGTCCCCCGACCTTAGTCAGATCGCGGTAAGAGACTTGCAGCGTGTGCTGGGCGTTATAACCCTTAACCTGTTGACCGTCTTTTTCAGTGTAGGCGTAATTAGGCTGCACATAAAATTGGGTGCTCTGAATGTCCTTATCCGCGATACCCCAGGTTTTTTTCAGCAGGTTGGTCAGCTTAGTGATTTTGGCTCCATTGGACTTCTGTGCTTCTTCAGCTGTTGCAGCAGAGGTGCTGACGCCGATGGACAGATACACGATATCCGGCTTGATCGAAAGCTCGCCTTTACCTACAACACTAACGACATTTCTCTGCACGTCCTCAGCAGCGTAAGCCTTTTCAGGAGCCTGAAGCACTCCACTTAACGCCGTACCCCCTACCAATAAACTTCCCGCCAGCAATACGGTACCGACTGTTTTGCCCCATTTCTTCATCCTTGCCATCCCCTTTCATTCTCCAAAAATTGTTGGTACCCTCTAGACGGAACTGCTTGGCAAAAGTTGCATATCCCCCAACGCTTCTGAAGAAAAAATTTGCAGAGGTTACATTCTGCCTGCATTTCACGTCTCGATCCAAAACCTCCGGATCACGTTGCCGTCCTCTTCGATGTATGAACTATCCTCCACCCCGCCGTTTCTGCGGATCGTCCGTTCGGAAGCGATATTGCTGTCATCGCAAACGACAAGCGCTTTTGTAATCCCAAGCCCGCCCGCCTTCAGCAAGGCCTGTCTCAGAAGTTCGGTTGCCAATCCCTTGCGCCGCTCAGAGCGAAGTATTCCATATCCAATATGTCCACCGCTCTGAAGCAGTTTCCCGGTCAGGCGATGCCTGATATTTACTGCACCCACCACTTTGGAATCGGCATTCACCAACCAGTAGGTGGAACTAGGTACCCAACCTTCTTTAAGATTTACGCCATCCGCGTTATCCTGCAAATACCGGACCATAGCCGCGAAGTCGGTGGGATCAATGCCAATTACCCAAGGGACGAATATCTCTCCACATGCCAGCCATTCCTCGTAAAATGCCAAGTACTGCGGCGCCAGCTCTACTGTCGGCTCTGCTAAAGTCACCTGATTGTGCATGCTCATTCTCCTTATAGTCTCCATTAAATTCAATTTTCCTTAACAAGGTAATAAAAAAAGCCCGCAAAGGGGCTTTTTAAACTGGCTGCCTCCCGGAGAGGGAGAGCAGCACCGTTTCTGGTGTACGAATAAGTAAGACCTTGCAAAATTATTGGTTCTCAAGCTCTTCCTTGCTTACAAGACTAGTCAAAGCGGTTACAGCTTGATCCGCATCGGCGCCATCCGCGCTAATATAAATCTCCGTGCCGGAACTGATCGCCAGGCTCATAATGCCCATGATGCTTTTGGCGTTAACCTTTTTATCGTCTTTTTCCACGAAAATCTCCGACGAAAACTTGTTAGCTTCTTGCACGAACAATGCTGCCGGCCGAGCGTGGAGCCCCGTCTTCAACCGTACAACTACCGGGTGCTTTGTCATGAAACGCTTACCCCCTATTTGAGATCTGCCCAAAAATTTCACATTAATTTTATAATATTATATCATTATAACCTCATCCACACTAGAAAAAAAATAATCAGCTTCCCCGAACCTTATCAGCCAGCTCGTCAATTTTGCGCAAACGGTGGTTTACACCGGATTTGCTAACCGTTCCCTTCAGCATCTCGCCCACTTCCTTGAGGTTGATGTCCGGGTGTGCCAAACGGATTTCAGCGACCTCGCGCAGCTTATCCGGCAGGCTTTCCAGTCCCACTTCACGCTGCAGCAGCTTGATGTTCTCAATTTGCCGCACCGCAGCGCTAATCGTTTTGTTCAAATTCGCCGTTTCACAGTTGACGATCCGGTTCACGGAGTTGCGCATATCGCGCATAATCCGCACATCCTCAAATTTAAACAACGCTTGATGCGCTCCAATCAGACTGAGAAATTCAATGATCTTCTCGCCTTCCTTGATATATAGGATAAAGCCTTTCTTGCGCTCTATGCAGCGGGCGTTCAGGTGAAATTCCCCAGCCAGATCCGCCAGCGCTTTGCAGTGCTCCTCATACATGGAGGCGATTTCCAGATGGTAGGAAGAACCTTCCGGGTTGTTGACCGATCCCCCCGCCATAAATGCACCACGCAGATATGCGCGCTTACAGCAGTTTTTACCGACGATTTCCTTGTCGATCCCATCGGTAAAGATGAAACCTTCGGAAACAATCCGCAAATCCTTCAGGATCTCCTGAACACGGTTTGGGATTCTTACGATATAAACGTTATTCTTCTTCAAACGCATTTTTTTACGCACGAGCAGCTCGATATGGACCTGGTAATATTTCTTAAGCAAAGAATATACCCGCCTTGCAATCGCGGCGTTTTCCGTCGAAATGTCGAGAACTACCTTTTTGCTCGAAAGCTGCACCGAACCATTCATTCGGATCAGCGCTGACATTTCCGCTTTCTCGCAGCAAGGCTGGCTCTCCACCATCGTCAGCTCTTTTTTTGTAAGGGCCGCAAAAGACAAGGGGCTCACCTCTTTCATGTTCATCCAAAAATCAAACCAGAACTATCTGGATTTCCAGTCCTTCACTAACTGGTAAATATGGTGACTGAGTTTATTCGTGTCATGCCGGAGATAAGTCTTGAATAAGACCAGCTTATCCGCAATAACCTTATAACCGTTACCATCTAGCACATCCCGGTCAAGCAGCACCGGGCGGGCGCCTTTTTCCGCATATTTGACCTGAACCTGCTCCGGAATCTCGCCGTCGTTGACAATGACGTAATCAAATAAGTGCAGGCCGACATGATCATATACCGCTTGAAGATGATCACTGACCGTGTAATTATCCGTTTCACCAGGCTGAGTCATCACATTGCAGACAAAGATCTTAATCGCTTCGGATTCTACAATGGCCTCCGCCAGCTTCGGCACCAGCAGGTTGGGAAGAATGCTGGTATACAGGCTTCCGGGGCCGCAGAGGATGGCATCCGCATTACGGATGGCCTCCAGCGCCTCCGGCAGCGGTTCCACATCAGCCGGCTCCAGAAAGACGCGTTTGATCCGTCCGCCGGCCTCCGGAATTTTGGACTCGCCGGTAATAATCGTGCCGTCCGACATCTCCGCATGCAGCACCACAGCGTGCCCCGCAGCCGGCAGCACTCTACCGCGAACGGCGAACAACCGGCTGAGCTCACGGACAGCGGTGACAAAGTCACCGGAGATATCCGTAAGCGCTGCAAGAATAAGATTGCCAAGGCTGTGTCCGGCCAGTCCTTCTCCACTGCTGAAGCGGTATTTCATAATCTCCGCCATCAGCGGTTCTACATCAGCCATAGCCGTGAGCACATTGCGAATATCGCCTGGCGGCGGCATTTGCAGCTCGCTGCGCAGAATACCGGAGCTGCCCCCGTCATCCGCCACAGTAACTATAGCCGTAATATCAAGCGGCTTTTCCTTCAAACCGCGAAGCATGACAGACAGACCGGTACCGCCGCCCATCACGACGATACGCGGACGCTGCCCTTGTTCTTCAGCCACTAATGATCCCTTCTCTCGTTAATGCCGATCACGCTCGGAATCCCGATGGCTAACCGCTACGGATTCCGTCTCGCTAACTCCAAGCATTTTGCCCAAATATTCCGCGATCGCTACCGAACGGTGTTTGCCGCCCGTGCAGCCGATGCCGATAATAATCTGGGATTTGCCCTCCTTGCGGTATTGCGGAATTAGGAAATGAAGCATATCCAGCAGCTTGGTCAGAAACGTCTGCGTTTCAGGCCATTTCATTACATAATCGTAGACATCGCTGTCTTGGCCAGTCTTGGGCCGCAGTTGATCCACATAGTGTGGGTTAGGCAAGAAGCGGACATCAAATACGAGGTCTGCATCGATCGGAATGCCATACTTGAATCCGAACGAGGTAATGTTAACGGAGAGTGTGCTTTTTCCAAGATGCGAAAACCGCGATACGATCTTCTCCTTCAGCTGCACCGGCTTCATGCTGCTGGTGTCCAGACACAGTGTAGCGGAATCCTTCAGCTCTTCCAGCATCTGGCGCTCCAGCCGGATGCCGTCAAGCGGCATCCCTTTGGGAGCCAGCGGATGATGCCGCCGGCTCTCCTTGTAGCGCTGGACAAGCACAGAATCCGTTGCATCCAGAAACAGAATCTCGCAGCCGATGGTTGACTCGTTTTTGATGTAGGCCAGCGACTCCGACAAAGCCGTAAAAAACTCCCGCCCCCGCAGATCAATTACGAGCGCCACTTTGGCAATTTTCCCCTTCGACTGCTCAATCAGCTCGGCGAATTTCGGGATCAGCACCGGCGGCAGATTATCGACACAGAAGAACCCGAGGTCCTCCAGACTTTGTACAGCAATGGTCTTGCCTGCACCCGACATACCCGTAATAATGATCAGGGTGGCACTAGCCGACGGAGATTGCTCCAATTCGGTCATTAAAGCGTCCCCTCCCTAAAATTAGTATATGAATAATTCCAGCTTATTAAGAACGCAACAAGAGACCGGCGGCCCCAATAATACCAGCGTCATTACCCAGTTCGGCAGGAACGATGGTAACGCCTTTCTGCAATGGTTCGGGAGTCAGCTTGGCGAATACACGACGGACCTCGTCAAACAGTATATCTCCTGCCTTGGAGACACCGCCGCCAATGATAAACACTTCAGGGTTAAGCACCGCAGCTACCGCCGCAATGGACTTGCCCAGATAGAACGCTGCACGGTTAACAATACGAATTGCAACTTCGTCGCCCGCTTTTGCCGCATCAAATACTTCCTTCGCCGCAATCTTCTCTACCAATGACAGAGAGGTGCGGTCCCCGCGTGCTACAGCATCATTGGCCATACGGATAATTCCCGTAGCAGAGGAAACGGTTTCCAAACAACCCATATTGCCGCAGCCGCACTGGATCGCTTCCAGGTCTGGCACTACAGAGATATGGCCCAGTTCACCGGCGAGACCGGCAAATCCTTGATACACCTTGCCGTTAATGATAATGCCGCCGCCAACACCCGTTCCCAGTGTGTAGCAGACGCAATTCTCAATGCCGCGTCCCGCACCGCTCCAGGCTTCGCCCAGTGCAGCCACATTCGCGTCATTGTCTATTTTCACAGGCTTGTTCAATCGGTTCTCCAGAATGGAGCGGATCGGCACATCTCTAAAACCTATGTTAGGCGCAAGGATGATGATTCCTTCACGAATGTTCGTAAACCCGGCAAGGCCCGCTCCTACACCGGCAAGCTGATCCCAAGAGTATGGAGAGTCCTCCACAATCTGGCGCACATATTTCTCGATGTTATCGATGACGGCATCGACGCCATCCGCAGTCCCTGTAGGACCTTCATAAGTGTGCAGCAGATTCCCCTCGGCATTGCAGATTCCAACCTTAATCGTGGTTCCACCTAAATCCACGCCAACGTAGATATTTTCAGACATGTAACAAGCCACCTTTTTCTATGCTAAAATAGTTAATCCTACGTACCCACTATAATAGAAGCTTTCTCTGCGGTCAAGGAAAGGCGACACACCCGGCTAATTTGAAAGCTAAGTCATCCAGAGCACATGAATTTATTGGCCAGGCAAGATACATGGACAATGCACATGGCATAGTTAAGAAATGCAGAGCCGGGATTAATTAGAACTAAAACAGGTTTTTACGGGTGCAAAAAAGACTTCCCGGCCTTTAGGGGCGGGAAGTCAGGCGGATTTTCCGGGTTAACCGGCGAGGAACATCTGTAGTAAATCAATCTTGTCATTATTCTGACAAAATGCGTTTTTGCCCCTCCAGCGCACGAATCGGTGCGATATTCTGTGTGAACTCCAGCGTACCCATGTAGCGGCCTGCTTCATCACGGACGGCGAAATAACGGATGTAGATAAATTTATCCTTAATCGCAATCCAGAAATCCTCGGCATCCTTGCGGCCTGCCTTAAAGTCTTCCAGTAATTTCTCGACCACATGAACGCTTTGCGGCGGATGGCAGTTCTGCACCGTGCGGCCTATAACCGCTTTGGTCCGGGCGAAAATCCGTTCCTTGCCATGTGAGAAATAGCGGACTACATCATTCTCATCAATGAACGTTAAATCGACCGGCAGATGGTTCAGTACGGTCTCCAGTTGATGAAGCGACAGCAGGCCCGTCTCGAAACGGATAAAGCCCTGCGGACTTTCGCCTACAGCTTCACTCTGCACTGCAGCTCCTTCCGGTTCGTCAGCACGCTCAGGAATCCACTCCTGCTCCGGTGCAGTCAGGCAGAAGCCGATCTCGTCGCTTTCTCTGGCTATCTTGACCCATTCATCCTCGGTCAGCTTGTCGAGCGCCATCGGCAGCAGAATATTTTCTTCCTTAAAGATCATCTCATTTACTTCCTGGATGATGTTCGTAAGCATAACACCGATGTCCTCGGCTTGGCCGTTATACTGGCTGAGTGCAGCTTTAGCCTCTTTTATCATCGCGCGGATGCCGTCGTCCACACCCCACATGACCTTGGTCGGGCCATAAATTCCGTATTTCTCAAGATACGGGAACAACAGGTTCTCTTTGCGGCTGTAATGCTTGTCGAGATCCAGCAACAGGCTGAGATCCTCCAGCAGCTTGAAGATGATTTCTTCACTGTCATTCTTCAGAAATTTGCCGGCATGCAGCTCCAGGCGGAAGTTGACCAGACGTTCGATTTCACGGTTCTCCAGCTTGAAGGTATGCACGGGGTGACCAGGCTGCTCCTCCGGCTTCGAGGAACGGTGAATCTGCTCAATGGAGCCTTTGAAGATGGCCGTATGCACCGAACACAGGCGCTGGACCTCCGCTACAGGAATACCCTCCTCCGTCATCAGCGAATGCTCCATCGCGGAAATCTCCGCCACCGTAACATCGCCTACCGCTTCAGCGAAGCGTGCTTTGACCTCTTCTACACTTTTTCCGGCATGAAGCTCCTTTATAATTTCTTTGAGCATCGCCTGCCGGCGTGTCTGCTCTGGTACATCTACTTCGCGGTTGTTAATCAATTCACTCATTGGGATTCCGCTCCTTTTATCATATTGTCTTGCAGATAATCTCTATTCAAGAATCTCGAAGCCATGGCGCTGAAACGTCAGCTTTACGGCGTCCGGATTCATTTTCTTCAGTTTGATTCCTTTGGACAAGGTCATGAAACGGCCTGCGGTCTGCAGCATTCCCGGCTTGGCAATATCCTGGAAACCCAGCTCTGTCATAATGTCAATAACCTCGGGATGCCGGCTCACCAGCTCGAATATGGACTCATCCATCTTCAGCACTTTGTTCATATGCATCTTCTCCCTACTGAGAATCCTTCTCAACAACAGCTTAGCATAGCCGATAGGGGCCAATAGTGATTGCAATCACTAAGTGAAAAAAAGATCAATCCGAAAGTCCGCACATCTCTGAAGATAAAAGAAAAAGCCGGCTGGTCCCTGATTGAGGGACCAGCCGGCTTGCCTATTCAAAAGATATTTAGAAGAAGCTGTACTTATTTATCCAGCGTTTCGCTCCAGTCATGCACCATGGTGCCCTCCAGGAACTTCTCGGCATCCATCGCCGCCATACAACCGGTTCCCGCTGCGGAGATTGCCTGCCGGTAACGCGTATCCTGCACATCGCCGCAAGCGAATACACCCGGAATGTTCGTTTCCGTCGTACCCGGATTCACCACAATGTACCCATTGGTATCGGTAGTAATCTGACCGCCCAGGAACGCTGTGTTCGGTGTGTGTCCAATGGCTACAAATACGCCGTCCGCTTCCACCAGTTCTTCAAGACCTGTCTCGTTATTGCGGACTGTCAGCCCTTTAACCCCAGCGTCGCCGACCGTTACTTCAAGCGGTGTGCGGTTAAGCGCCCAGGCTACCTTGCTGTTGTCGCGCGCCCGGTCCTGCATAATCTTCGAAGCACGAAGCTCCGGACGGCGGTGAACTAAGGTTACACTGGAAGCGAACCGGGTTAGGAAGCTGGCTTCCTCCATAGCGGAATCGCCGCCGCCAACCACGACAATCTTTTTGTTGCGGAAAAAGAAGCCGTCACAGGTTGCACAAGTGCTGACCCCGCGTCCTACATTCTCCTGCTCACCCGGGATGCCCAAATATCTGGCCGAGGCACCAGTCGAAATAATAACTGATTCGGCCTCCAGCACACCCAGTCCATCTACAGTTACTTTAAAGGGGCGCTGCGAGAAATCCACGGATTCCACCCAGCCGTTCTTGAATTCCGCACCGAAGCGCTGCGCCTGCTTACGCATGTTATCCATCAGGTCATGACCGAGGATTCCCTCAGGAAAGCCTGGAAAGTTCTCCACTTCTGTCGTCGTTGTCAGTTGTCCCCCCGGCTGCAAGCCTTCAATCACGAGCGGGCTAAGGTTGGCACGCGCCAAATAAATCGCGGCAGTCAGCCCGGCCGGGCCTGTTCCGATTACAATCGTTTTGTACATCACTTTGGCCTCCTTACAAGTGGGTTATTTATTTGGAAGAAACGGCTGTAGGGCTTCTCGGAAGCCAAGATGCGTTTCAGGTGAACAATATAAAGGATGCAGTATAATACTCACTTTATACTTCCTTGCTTATATTTCCTTGCAGTCATGTTGCAAGTATCTAGATATTCTCCGTTGACGAGGGCAGGGTCTCCTGCCCGGGCAAGCTCTCAGGAATATCACATTCGTTGCTGATACGGCGTGCATACCGGCTTACCATGGAGGCAGAAACCCCATAATGCTGGGCCACCTCGCGATAGGTAATCGGCCGGTCATGCAGTTTGGCAGTCAAATATTCCAGGGCTGCGGCCCAGCCTCCCGTATGGCGGAAGTACGGCACATCGGGATACAAACTGCTAACAAACTGCTTCCATAGGAGCTCGGCGTCCTTTTTCTGGATGGCATCATACCGCCGGTCCATCATTGATGCCGTATGGTCCAATACCCGCTGCCAGTCTTCTTTCCATTCCGGCGGCCCTTTATGGCTTAGCAGCGGGAGCTCCTCCTGGGGAGCAGCATTGGCATCCGGGCTGCTGCCAATCAGCCGCTGCAGGCTGAGCAGCGCCGCCTCCTGCAGCTTATCTTCCTGCAGCGGCTCCTGCGCCAGAAGCCCGTTCAGCACCTCGGACATCTCTTCGTCCTCGATCCAGCGCAGCGCTTCGGTCACCTGCAGCCTCGTGTTGGCATCACCATAACGCAGCGCCCAGAAGAACGAAGCGCGCAGCAGCGGATTGTTCCGCATTTCCTCGGTAAAGCTGTCCGTGTTGCCCTGCCACTGCTTGAGCTGCTCCTGAAATGGCAGCTGGTAGTTGTAGCTGACAAGAGGCATCGGTCTGCCTTCGGCCTGCGCCCCCTGCAGCTGTGACAGGAAGAAGCCCGGCACAGCCGATTCGGGATCCAGCTTGGCTGCCTGTCTCCAGCAGCGCAGCGCTTCATTGTACAGGCTGCTGTTGCTGGCGGCCGCTGCACAATAATGATAGAGACCGGCGTCTCCGCCCACCTCTTCATCCTTCAGCAGGCGGCGGAAATGGCCATAGGCTGTTCTGTGTCTGCCCAGAATGCCCATCGTTGTGGCCATTTTGAACACATGCTCCTGATGAAACGGCACTGTCGCCTCAAGCATACGCAGCAAGACCGCTAGCTGCTCCTTGTCTCCCGCATACTGCATGAAGATGGCCATATTGCAAAGCGCATGCAGGTTGCCGGGATCCTGCTCCAGCACCTCGGACAGACATTCCTTCGCTTTGGCAAAACGGCCCATGTAGAAGTAGGCAAGAGCAAGATTGTTATGAGCCGCCAGAAAGTCCGGCGTATTCTTAGTGATCTCCTCTAGCATCTTAACTGCCTGCGGGAACTTCCCCTCTTCCAGCAGCGTGCGGGCACGGTCATGCTCGACCACGCCTTCACGGCTACGGATCCGGATCAGCGGGGCAGGGCGGTTCAGCTCATATTGCAGCAGCTCCATCAGTTCCTCGGACTCTGCCAGATATTCGCCGCTCGCATCCTCCTCGAGATACGTGACCAGCGACCGCTCCGCCTCTTCAAAACTTTCCATATTGGCAAAGTTATTTGCCATATAGAAATGACATTCCGTCATTGCAGGGTCAATCTTCTCCAGCACATGGATCAAAATATCATTCGATGCTTCATAATCGCCCATCTCAGATAATATACCCGCCATGTTGCAATGATTCACAGGGTTTTCCGGTTCATATTCAACAGCTTTGCGAAAATTCTTTAATGCCTTATCATATTGAAAGCGGTCCAACGACCGTACGGCTCTTTCAAAGAAAAAATTGGCATCCAGAGTGACGGAAATAACATTACTGCCTTCCGCAACATTCTCTGAAGTTCTCTCAATCATGGAAGCAAGGCACCTCCCTTTGTAAGCTTCCTTATCCTCACGAAAAATAGGAGAGCGGCGCCTTGCGGCGCCCTGAGCTCCCATCTTAAGCGTTCTTTCGTTTCCATTTATGGTCCCGACTGTCTCCAAATAGTATACCACATGTGGCAGGGAGATTCTCAAGCGCAAGGGAAACCATTTGGAGGGAAAAAGCTTGCAGCCGTGAGAGGTTCGCAGGAATGAATGAGAACATCACAAGTGGAAACGGCTTTGCCGTCCTTTTTAAGGACGGTACCGTTTCAGCGAGAAATAGAAGGATAAGTTATCGTGTGAAACATATAAATTCTTATATTTAC
>NZ_JBOFBG010000057.1:0-31106 GCF_051594305.1 Paenibacillus sp. IHBB 3054
GGTTGCCTCCGCAAGCTACGGAAACAACCTCTGTTAACCATATTTATCTGCCTATTTGTGCAAATGATAGGGCACTGTTGCTACAACTATATCTTTTTGATTCATCAGATAAGAGCGAATGAACAGGCTGGTCTGATTATGCAGGATCGCCTGCCACCAATGCTTGGTAATGAACTGTGGAATCAATACGGTAATATGATCTGTAGTAGCGGTCTTCCACTCTACGGTATCGATAAATTTCACCAGTGGGCGGATAATGCTGCGGTAACGGGAACGAAGCACGATCAGGCGTACACCCGGATTCCATTCCTCCCATTTTTGCTCCATCTTGTGAATCTCCTCTTCATCAAAACCAACGTAGACTGCCACCACATTATCTGTTAACGACTTCGCGTAACTGATCGAATGCAGCACAGCGCGTGTCACACCCGCAACCGGAACAACAACAGTACTTCCTTTAATCAACGGTTTATCCGTAGCAGGACAAATGCGAAGCTGATCGGCTATATTCATATAATGACTGTGAATGCGGTGGAATACGAACATGACAACCGGCAGGAAGATGAAGGCCATCCACACACTGGAAAACTTGGTGATGATAAAGATAAGCGTAATCGTCAGGGTAGTCAGCATACCGATTGTATTAACTACAAATTTATTCTGCCAGCCTTTCGGCTTCGTTTTGAACCAGTGCACCATCATGCCAAGCTGCGACAGCGTAAAAGGGATAAATACTCCGACTGCATACAGCGGAATCAGCCCTTCTGTATTTCCGTGGAAAGCAGCTACAAGCACAGCCGACAATACTCCGAGAAAAATTATACCATTAGAGAAGCCTAGACGGTCTCCCCGGACCATGAAGGCGTGAGGCAAATATTTATCTTTGGCGAACATGAACGCGAGCAGCGGAAACGCCGAGTAAGCTGTATTCGCCGCCAGGAACAAGATGACAGCCGTTATCCCTTGAATGAAAAAGTACAAACCGCCCCGGCCAAATGTAGATTCGGCAATTTGCGAGACGACGGTGGATTTCTCATTCGGAGTAATCCCATACCAGTACGCCAGCAGCGTAATGCCGGTGAACATCAATCCGAGGATGCCCCCCATCAGCATCAAGGTTTTGGCGGCGTTTTTTTCCGCTGGAGCTTTGAAGTTCGGAATGGCATTCGATACCGCTTCTACCCCGGTGAGTGCCGAACAACCGGAACTGAAGGCTTTGAGCAATAGGAACAGGCTGACGTTGGAAACGGCGGAACCGATCTCCGGGATTTCGGCATGAGCGCCGCCTGTAATATATTTGTACACCCCGGCAATGATGAGTACAAAGATAGAGACTACGAACAGATACACCGGGATGGCAATAAATGAAGCGGACTCCGTCACCCCGCGGAGATTGATAATCGTCAAGATCAGAATGACGGAGACTGCAATAAGTACAGTATGATTATGAAGACTCGGAAAGGCCGAAGTGATCGCATCCGTTCCCGCCGAAGCACTAACTGCAACCGTAAGAATGTAATCTACCAATAAAGAGCCGCCAGCCAAGAGGCCGGTAGGAACGCCCAGATTGCTTTTTGCCACGATATACGCTCCGCCGCCTTGCGGATAGGCAAAGATGGTCTGGCGATAGGAAAAAATAAGGATGGCCAGCAGGCCCAATACGGCTAATGCAATCGGCAATGAATACCAGATGGCGGTGAAGCCCGCGGCCACCAGTACAATCAGAATTTGCTCCGTTCCGTAGGCCACAGACGAGAGTGCATCGGAAGACAGAACAGCCAGTGCTTTCACCTTGGATAACTTTTCATGATCGAGTTCGTTCGACTTCATCGGACGCCCGATCAATAGTCGTTTTACCTTGCTTACCATTGTAGTAACAGTTCCTCTCTTTGTTGAGTTGAAACGGTAATACCGCGCGCCGTTTTCATTGGCAGGTTTCATAAATGCAGGCACAAAAATAAGCATACGGAAATGATCCGCATGCTTACGCATGCTCATTATCCCACCCTTGCTTACGAGGTTAGCTGGCGGATTCGGGCTGTGGTAGCCCTACGGTTCCGGTCATACTGACCTGCCTCCGATTCACCCCATTGACGTTGCCGCCAAGTTTGGTTCCCCCGTTTTTCCTTGCGGAAAATTCAGCGCATATTCAACTTCTCACAAGGACTAATAATAGTCTACAATAGCTTTTCAGTAAAGCGGTGAAAAAAATGAAAAAAGAATGAAAAAACATCCAAAAAGCTCAAATCTAAGATCGGGGATAAGTGGATCTTTCATTCTCTTTCATTATCCCAGCGTTCCGTGATTTTTGAGTATTTTGGATGTTAATTGTGACAGAAATTAAGGAAATATTTATGCTCTAAATTCTGCTTAGCCTTTTCTTATTCTGCTGGCTCTTCTTGGCGCCCGGTCCAGAGCAAAATTGCGATTAGAGCAAAAGCAATCAACGCAAGCAGAGGTACCGTAATGAACCCTAAAAAGTTCAAATAATCCTCATTGCAGGGTACACCAATTGTGCATGGCAAGATTTTACTGAGTGCAGGAATTTTCTGCTCTGCGTAATGGTACAGGGAGATGCTCCCGCCTATCAGACATAAAGGCAGCACATAAGGAATGATGCGTTTATCTCCCCGGTACGTGGCAATTCCGAGCAGGATCAGCTGAGGATACATAAAGATACGCTGGAACCAGCATAGCCTGCAGGGTTCATAATGCAGCACTTCACTAAGATACAAGCTTCCTGCTACAGCAATTACGGAAACAAACCAGGCCAGATACAGGCAGTGGCGTCTGCAGAAGGTAGAGAATTTCATCATTTGGCATCCGCCGAATCAAGGGCGATTTGCACCTGCGAGTCGATGGCTTTGATATCAAAGGCCTTGTCTACCTTGACTCCATTAACAAATACAGTAGGAGTAGAGGTCACTTTGCTGTCTTCGGCCAGCTTCATATCTCTCTGCAGTTCACTTTCATAGGTGCGTTCCTCAATGTCTTTACGCAAGAGGTCAAAATCTATCGGCAGGTTCTCTTTCTGCGCCAGGCTTACCAGGTAATCAGCGGTCGCCCACTCTTCGCTTTCCTCGCCCTGATTAGCATAGATTGCGTCATAATAGGTCCAGAAAGCTTCACTGTTCTGATGATAGACAGACAAAGCTGCTAATGAAGCTGTTTCGGAATCCGGTCCGATAAAGGCCATATTTACGAAGTAAAAGGCCGCTTTGCCCGGAGTTACGTATTTTTCAACAAGCTGAGGTTTGATGGTACCGGTAAAGTCTGAACACGCCGGACATTTATAATCCCCGAATTCAACAATTTTAACTGGAGCATCCTCTTTTCCAAGTCTGTGCATCTCGCTGTAATTAAAGTCAGAGTTCCCTTTTGGAATCAGCATGATTAGAGCGACAAAGATAATGATAACTGCTGCTACCGTGCTGAAGATCAGAATTCTCGTTTTTTGCTTCTGCTTTTCCTGTTCTGCCCTGCGCTTCTCCTGCTTGCTCTGTTGGGGAGCCGCGGCACTGTTTCGTTTGTTTTTGCTCAAAGAGAGTTCCTTTCCGTCCACTCAGGACCCGGGTAATGAAAGTCATATAATTTAAAATTATATAATTAAAGTTCTCTCTTTGGCAAACTTCCATAGCAAACTTCAGCTCACACCGCCTTTGTTTTCAACTAAGCCAAGATAGACTCTGCTGCGTGTACGCGGGTTATTAAACAGTTGAAACAGCACAAAGAAGCCCCGTTTGGAATGAGCAGCGAGACAATCATCAAATGATTCTGAGTACAAAGATGCTAATTACACTTTCTCACCCGACAAGAAACGACTCGAAACGGTCTCCCAATGCTAAATTGTGGTATTGGATCACACACAAAAAAGGCACTGCGCTAATTCTGCGCTAGTGCCTTTTTTGAGTAATGCTAAATAAGTTTATGCTCCAGCTTCCTCCGTCAAAAACTGCAGCTTCAATAGCTTAATCCGGGAAATCCGCTTGTTCTCGGTTTCCTCTACCACGAACAGATGGCCGTCGAATTCAACGGTTTGCCCTTTTTGCGGCGGATTGACTTCTAACTTGGAGTATAGCCAGCCGCCTATAGTATCATAGTCTTCCGTCTCCATATGAAGCCCCAGCGTGTCGTTGATCTCTTCGATCAGCATGAGGCCGTCTATGGAAAACTCATCCTCCCCCAGTTGCTCAACACCGGGACGCTCCTCATCGAACTCATCCTGAATTTCTCCGACAATCTCCTCCATAATATCCTCAAGCGTAACCATGCCTGACGTACCGCCGTATTCGTCAATCAGAATGGCGATTTGAGTCTTCGCCCGCTGCATCACCTTCAGGAGCGCACTGATCTGAATGGACTCTGGAACGGTAAGAATCGGACGAATCAATTCATTGTACTTCGGCGCCTGATCCCGGATGAGATCCTTAATGTGGATAAAGCCAAGAATATGGTCCTTATCGCCATCACAAACCGGATAACGTGTTCTCATTCCGTCAAAGGCAATCTCAAGGTTTTCTTCTGCCGACAGATGACTGTTTAGACAGATCATTTCGGTTCGGGGGATCATAATCTCTCGGGCCATCGTATCGGCAAATCCAAAGATATTGTCCACCAGAATCATTTCTGTATTGTCGATCAGCCCGCTCTTGTTGCTCTCCTGCATGAGGATGCGGATTTCTTCCTCTGTATGTGCCGTGGCCAGCTCTGAAGCCGGTGCCAGACGGAAGAAACGCAGCAGTCCGCCTGCTAGCCCATTGACAATCCAGATAAATGGATACATGATCCGGTAGAAGACGTTCATCGCACCTGCCGTTAGCAGAAGCACCTTCTCCGCTTTGTTCACCGCAATCGTCTTGGGTGCCAGCTCGCCTAGTACAATATGCAGCACCGTGATGAACATAAAGGCAATAATGAGGGAGATCACATATACGGTTGTTTCACCGAAGCCTAGGCTTGTTACAAGCGGTCCCACAATTGTAGCTATGGCCGGTTCACCCAGCCAGCCGAGTGCGAGCGAGGCAAGCGTGATACCAAGCTGGCAGGCGGACAGATAAGCATCTAGATTGTGGACAATATTTCTTGCTGCGGGTGCTCTTTTACTGCCCTCCTCAATCAGTGCTTCAATGCGGCCGCTTCGTACCTTGACCATCGCATATTCAACCGAAACAAAAAAGCCATTAAACAGCACAAGCAAAAGAATAAGACCTACATGTAATATACCGGGTAAAGGGTCGCTCAATTTATACTCCTATCCACCGTTCTTCGTATCGGGTGGATAGGCCCACCTCCTTCGATTTTTCAAAATGTTAGCTAGTGAAACGCCAAACGTTCCTTTCAGTATCAATTTCCCAATGCCTTCAACTCCTGACTAGAATCACGGATTATAAATATATACATTATTATATTATTACTCACTCCATAAAAACAGGTGTAAACCGGAGTAAAAATATGATCTAGTTTTCCTTCTTATGGACATACTCCGTATAAAAGGTATAAAACAAGGTTAACGAATGCAAAAAAACGTTGTCGATGCGCTTTTATATATGTTAAATCTTCTGCACCCCCTCCGTCAAACTTGACGCGTTCAGCTTTGCCCTTCTAGCCATGTTTGGCTTAAATGCTACATGGTAAGACAATGCCCCACCAGATTCTGGCAGGGCACTGCTTATAGTTGATATGGCTGTGCAATGATAAACCGCTGAACATCCAGCTCCGCCTTAATTTCTGCAAATACAGCCTCAAGACTTTCCAGCACCAGCAGAGTATTTTGACCAATATAACTCAAAACCGTTTCACTGCTCTGCTCAAATTCTTCAATATAAGAACTTTTCACATTCTTCAGCATCAAACTGCAAAGGGTGATTAAAGCTACATAGTCTGTAAGGACGAGGGATTGCATATGAATTTCGTTCGGTTTTAATCGAGCCCAGGCAAAAGTACCTGCGTGTATATACTGCAATGGCATTTCTACAAATTCAAGGGTTGAGTTATTGTGAATAAAATACTTAAGCTGCTCTTCAATTTTGTTAAAGGACTGATTTATATTTGCTAAAGCACCCATTTGTCCTACCTCCAATACGTAATTTGAAGGGCTTTATGTAAGGAGTCCCTTGACAAGCATATGGTATAGCCTCAAGTATAGCCTTATTCCTAATAGAATGCTGCTTTATTGCCTCATGAATGGAAACCTTAACTAACCCTCCATTTTCACAAAAAAAACGGCATCCCCCATTTACAGGCGGACTGCCGTTTATAAAATGTGTTCTATGGATAGTTGTTCAGGAGGATTAACGGAAGTTGCGGGCGACCGGTGGATTTCCGATGACTCCCGGATACTGGTAAGCAAGCGGCTCATCGAAGGTGGCGTAATCGAAATAAATCATCAGCAGCACAGTTCTCTGTCCGGTAGTTGGATCACTAATAATGATATGATCCCGCCCGGCTGCTTCCAGCACGCCTTTGTAAACCTTGGCATTCCAATCCTTGTTGTTCTCATATGTGAAATAAAAGGTCCCGATCTTGCCCAGGTTGAGGCGGAAAATGTTCTCAATGTAGGATTGTTCAAAGGCCGGAGCTGTGGTCGGCATCACGCTTCCTGTAGGCGTCATGGGGCTCCCGCTGGTGACTTGAGGCGGCATGCTGCCCATGTAGCCGCTGGCAGGCATTCCGCCTCCGTTCATGCCAGTGGAAGAAGAAGTACTGCCAATCATATAAGTAACGGGACGGTAAGGTTGACCTATCATTTGTGTAAAACCTCCTAAAATTTTTGTCAGCATTTGCTTCCTTGAATACACTTCGTGTAGAACATGGTGTGACATCACAATTTTCGCTTGCGAGTGTCAGCGGGGGGAGACAGACTACGGAAACACGCTGTCTCACCCCGCAGGGCCGGCTGTACTAATATACAGCCGGGCAATCCGCGCTGGTTGGAGTAAAGAAGCAATGAGCTTTGAAGCGTCCGGTGTTCTGCTGGTTATACCAGGTGGCAGGACATTCGCCTACAGGACGGAAGAACCATAAGGCGTTAGAGGCCGGCCAGCGTCGTTCTCCGGCGATGACTCTTTTAGCCAGGCGAATGTCGGATTCCCGGGCACGCTGATAGAAGTACCCCTTCTGGGGCGCTTCAAATCCACCTGGACTTTGAAACACCATATCGTTCATATTGCGGATATTGTTGAAGTCCAGGCAATTGCCGAGAATCCGGTTGACGCCGACATTCCCGACCATAAGCATGCCGGCCTCTCCGTCCTCTTCGGCCTCCGCCCGCATCAGCCGCGCAAGCACCTTCACATCTTCCGAGTTCGCTTTGATGACGGCCACACATTCTCCTCCTTTTGCTTCGTAGCAGTTCTGAAGGCATCCGCTTCTTGCCGGACTTCTTGCAAAACCTGCTTCGCAAGCTTCCACATCTCTTGACTGCTCGCTGTATTGTATGTGCATTCGCCTAAGAGGTGACAGTTCACGCCTATTTTCTTCCCGTTACTTGGATTGCATAGTTATGGCTCATAAATCATTTTGCGCGTCATGCCCCCGTCAATGATAAGCTGTGCTCCTGTAACGAAATTATTATCCGGTGCCGTTAAATAGAGACAGGCTCTGGCGATGTCCTCCGGTCTGCCTACCCGTCCCGAAGGATGCTGGCTATGGTCAATCTCACGCAGCTCCGCATAATCTCCGGTCTCGATCCAGCCCGGACTGATGCAGTTTACCGTGATGCCATCTTCCCCCAGCGTAACCGCCATAGCATGGGTCAGAGCAGCGATGGCTCCTTTGGACGCCGCATAGGCTTCCGTATTCGGTTCTGACATCAATGAACGGGTTGATGACAGATTTACGACGGCTCCGCCTTGCGGATTATTACGCATAACTTTGGCTGCTTCCCGGGTTGCCAGAAATACACTGCGTGCATTCGTATTGAGTACTTTGTCCCACTCCTCCACAGACAGCTCGTACAGCGTAGAGGTATGCGAATTCGCAATGCCTGCATTATTGATCAGAATATCAATGGTTCCGTACTTAGCTGCTGTGTGGGCAACCAGTGCAACAATGTCCTCCTCTTTGCTTACATCGCAAGCGACAAATTCAGCAGTTCTGCCTTGATTGCATATCTCGGCAGCCGCCATGCCTCCTGTGCTTTCATCGAGCTCTGCGATAATTACGCTGGCTCCCTCGGATGCATAAGCTTCGGCGATCGCTCTGCCAATACCATGACCGGCTCCAGTTACAATTACAGTTTTATGCAAATAACTCATCATTTCATAGCTCCTTGTTAATTATTATTAGGTATAGATCCAGACAATATAAATATCCCCTTGCTTCGCAGACCGGAAACAAGGGGATTGTACAGTAACCTCAGCTCTATTGTAAACCGAACCAAATTCGTATCACAGACAGTTAAATTAATCAGCTGTGGAGTAATGCACGCTGCGCTGAAACCCGTGATATCTTGTACCTTGGTAAGTCAACACACCTCTGTCTCCTTCTGCGCTCATGCCGAACTCATTTCCGTCCACTTTAAACTCCATCCTGACGCCTTCGACCGTCTCATAGGTCAAATAGTAGGTTGTACTGGTGCGGCTGCTCTGATTCTCATCCTGAAGCTGCTGCTGGCGGACTTCACTGCGCTTGCTGACGATCCGGGCAGGAACGGTCAACAGGGGTGAGCTGTTGTTCCGGCTCCATTGAAGCAGCCCCCTGCCAGCAGATACAGCGACAATGCCAATCATCAGGGCGAGAAAAATCGGTATTACCGTCCCGGTAAGATCAAACATCCAAGAAGAATCCGGGCCTATCCCCATGACTTATTCCCCCTTAATCCCCATTTTTCAGCTTTCCGCATAACTGCAGTCGCTTCTGTACATGTATATGCCTGTTCCGGTTCATACAGCATCACAAAAAGATGAAAACCATATTCGCCGTCAGCTGACGACAGGCTGCCTACCAAAAAGACCACCCGGCTCTCAGTTTTGAGAACTCAAGTGGTCTTTAAAAACGTTCATTTTGCCTATCAATATTAAGCATGTACAAGATCTAAGAGTTGCTTGGTTTCGTTCTCTTCTTCCGGAAGCATTCCGTTGTCCGCCCAGCAGGCTCTGCATTGTTCTTCAGTTTCACAGAGGTGTGCATCATCACAGTTATAGCATAATTGCAGAAGGTTTCTAGTCATATAATCCGTTTCAAAAGTTGTCATTGTAATCTCTCCTATTCGGAATGAAAGTTTGTGAAAAAATGAACTTGTTTTCTATGTGTTAAATATATCACATGGTTTGCGCTTTGTCATGTGATTTTTTTCACATTTTTAAAGAAAATTTTAAATACGTTTTTTTGCTTCATTCAACGTCCAGAACATCAATACATTCGGTTGGTATAGCTGTCTTGCAGTGAAGCTTTTACTTTTTCTGCGTTCATACCAGGAAGTTTGGCGTGGTCGGATATCATTTGAGCAACATTCGGCAATTCAGCCTTCGCAATCCAAGAGTCAGGATTCCACAAGCTGGAGCGCTTTAACGATTTTGCACAATGCATATAACATTCTTCCACTTCAATGACTATGCCTACCAGCGGAGTCCGCCCATGAGATTCCATTCGGACAAGCAGATCTTCATCACGGACAATATAAGCATGACCATTCACTCTGAGCGTTTCTTCCAGACCCGGAATGAGGAAGATAAGGCCCGCGTTTGGATTGGACAGAATATTCCTTAACGAATCCATTCGGCGGTTACCCGGCCGTTCAGGTATGACTAGATGTTTGTCGTCCAGAACAAGCACAAAACCCGGCAAATCCCCTCTGGGTGAGACATCACATAACCCCTCCCCATCGGAAGTGGCCATGATCAACAATGGTGACTTAGAGATAAACTGGCGGCAATGCTCATCCAGGGCATCAATCGCTTTGTTCTTCACCAGTTCGCTTGGATAACCGAGTATAGCACGCAATTCCTCTTCTGACTTGATTGTCTTAAAATCATGCATCTTCTTCACTCCATATGTATGAATTTCATAGATTCACCTGCTACTTATTGTAACACAGGGAAGAATTTACAAGTGGAAACGGCTTCGCCGTCCTCAAAAGGACGGTATCCGTTTCAGCGAGAAATAGAAGGATAATTTATACCGTGAAGCATATAAATTCTTATATTTTGAAAAAAAAGAGACTGCAATTTGCAGCCTCCCCGCTATATCAACTCACATTACCCGCCAGCTTACGCCCCCATTGGTCGTCTGCAGCAGGATAGATCGTCGATTTTCTTTTTTCTCAATTAAGAGCCAGCCGACATCTTTTGAAATAAACTGCAGCTTTACAATTTCCGGATATTCCAAAAGCTTGGATTGCAGAACGCTGCTGGCCGGAAGTGTTGTCCAGGTTGCTCCCGCATTAATCGTCTTGTACATCAGATTTCCTTTCAAGGCCCAGCCGAGTTGAGAATTTAAAAAGGCAGGAGCCAGGTGGCGATTAATCCCTGTCTGGATGCCCAGACCGAACGAAGTGAATGTCCAGCTTTCTCCGCTATTGGCGGTAAAATATCCATTATATGTGATGGAAGCTTCCTTATCTTTCTGGCAGGCCACCGGCAACCACCCGGATGTGCTGTTATTGCCGAAGAATTCCGGTTCTCCGGTGATCACTTTGTCGCAGCCTCTCCACTGTTCATTCACTAGAAACTCCGGTCCCTGACTCCAGGTTGCTCCACCGTCTTGAGTCATGTAAATCTTGGGCAGCGCTCCGGTCTGGAGTGTCACGAATCCACGGTCTGTATCCTTAAAGATCATCCCGGTCGTCACGCCCGCCATCGGAATTGCATGATTTGGCAGCTTCGGATTATATTGCTCGTTCTGCATAACCATATTCCATGTGGCCCCCCCGTCTACCGTTGCATACAGCGCTTTGCTCGCTTTAGTGGCATTGATATCCCAGGAGGTCATCAGCCATCCATGGCTCGGAGAGCTGAAGTAGATGGAAGAGATCGTATTCGCATCCGGGAAAGAAGAGATTTTCCAGCTTAGTCCGCCATCGGTTGTACGCAGCACAACGGTTTCCGTTGTTCCAAAAGAACTTCTTATAATCCAGCCGTTCTCAAGATCCGTAAAGAAAATCTCTTGGCTGTACACCGGATTAGACAGAAACTGCACATTCGCGGAAGGTGAAATATTCGCCCAGGTTTCCCCGTTATCTTTGGTCATATAGATCCGAAGCTCATTTTTGGTAACACCCCAGGCCAGTCCTGCAGAATCGGTTAACAATCTAAAATCCGTAAGCCGGGTCTGAATTTGATATTTGGGTGTATCTTTATTGACTAAGTTTTTGGCGTCGGGTGTAATCAGGGTAATCGTCTGCCCTTCTTCCGGCGCTTCCGTCGGCTGAGGAGGCTGAGTGGGCTCAGGAGCAGGAGAAGAAGAGCAAGCCGAGAGTATGAGTAGGCTCAGGAGAACCACCAGTAGCGTTCGCAGAACCTTGAAATCTGCTGTTTGGGATGACAAAGCTCTCTCTCCTCTTCGGTTATCGTTTATTTTTGATTCAGTTTGCTGTTCTTGTAACCGTATAGAAAATAGATCAGTAGTCCGACAGCCAGCCAGATGACAAAGCCGATCCAAGTCTCTCTCCCCAGATTATACATTAAATAAGCGCAGGTTGCCGCACTAAGCAGCGGGATGTATGGCACCCAAGGCACCGTGAACCCTCTCTTCAGATTCGGATGGGTACGGCGCAGCACAATTACACCCAAGGATACCACGAGAAAAGCGAACAGTGTCCCAATGCTGGTCAGGTTAGCCAGCCGGTCCAGTGGAACAAACCCGGTGAGCACAGCGATCAATCCGCCGACCATCCAGGTGCTGCGCACGGGGGTATGCGTCTTGGCGCTTACCTTGGACCAGCTTTTCGGCAGCAGCCCGTCCCGTGAGATCGCGAACAAGAGACGGGTCTGGCCGAAGAGCATAACAAGCAGAACCGTGGTCATCCCGGCGATAGCGCCTACCGAGATTAGACCGGCAATCATATTCTGGTCCACAAATCGCAGGGCATAGGAAACGGGATCACTGACATTCAGGCTTTGATAAGGCACGATCCCTGTCAGAACCAGTGAGACAGTAATGTACAGCACGGTACAGATTGCAAGGGATGATATGATTCCGATAGGCAAATCACGCTGCGGGCGCTTCACCTCTTCCGCTGCAGTCGATATGGCATCAAAGCCGATATAGGCGAAAAAGACGGTAGCCGCCCCATTCACCACCCCATGGAAGCCAAACGGTAAAAATGGCGTCCAGTTCTCCGGTTTCACATAGAAAAATCCCGTAACTATGAAAAGAAGCACTACAGACAGCTTAATCACAACCATAATTGCATTAAAGCGGGCCGTTTCCTTGACTCCGCGGGTCAACAAATAGGAGATCAGCAATATGATGATCATGGCGGGCAGATTTACATAAGTGCCTTTGTCCGCATTATAAGCCCCGGAGAGTGCTGTGGGCAAATGCAGGCCAAAACCATCCAGCAGGCCCTGGAAGTAACCTGACCATCCGCTGCTTACCGCCGCTGCCGCAACCCCATATTCCAGCACCAGATCCCAGCCCAGAATCCAGGCCAGCAACTCGCCGAAAGCGACATAGCTATAAGCATAAGCGCTGCCGGACACCGGGAGCGTTGAAGCAAATTCTGAATAACACAGTGCGGACAGCACGCAGGCAAACCCGGCGAGAATGAAGGAGAGCACAAGGCCCGGCCCGGCATGCTCCGCGGCTGCGACTCCTGTCATAACAAATATCCCGGTGCCGATAATGGCCCCTACACCAAGTGTTGTAAGATCCAGCGCACCCAGTGTCTTGCTCAGTTTAGCACCATCGGCGCTTAGAGGCGCGGTCAGCGGTTTTTTGCGGAATAAATCCATTCTTAAATTCTCTCCTGTCGATGAAATAAGTGTAGAAACGTATGTACTGTATTCCCCAGTGCCAGTCCGGCAGAGGTGTAGACGCCTGCTTTCCGGCCATTCGTAATCCCCTGGGTAACAACGAAAATAAGATCCGGACCCGGAATAAGGATCAGCAGAATGGCAGCCCCAAGATACATTAATAGTGCAGCAATACTAAACATAGCTACCTCCTCTCTGCGAAAGCACGTTGTTAGCTTGCCCGTTTTCGGGTAATGGATTAAAAACAAGCTGCTTGAAAACACTAACTCCAGAGCTTATGATGGATAAGATTGGACACAAAAAAATCGAAATTCGGAGGAGATGGAACAATGGCCCCCCCATTTAAGCCCAATCGTGTCGTAGTTATCGGTACCGGTGCAGTCGGTACAACAACCGCATATACGCTGCTTCTGCGCAGACGGATGCCTGAATTGGTACTAATCGATGTCAATCATCAGAAAGCGCTGGGTGAAGCGCTGGACATGAACCACGGCATGCCGTTTGTCGGCGGTGTAAAGCTGTGGGCAGGAACCTATGAAGATTGCCGGGAAGCGGATATTATTATCGTAACCGCCGGCGCCTCCCAGAAGCCGGGTGAGACCCGGATTGATCTTCTGCGAAAGAACATCGCGATTTTTAAAGATATCATCCAAAAGATTACGAAATACAATCAGCATGCCATTCTGCTGATTGCTACGAATCCGGTAGATATCCTGGCTTATGCCACTCTTAAGATCAGCGGCTTCGACCGCAGACGGGTCATCGGTTCTGGTACAGTGCTCGACAGTGCGCGGTTCCGCTATTTGATCGGTCTTCATAAAGAAATAGATCCCCGCAGCATTCATGGTCAAATTATCGGTGAACACGGTGACTCCGAGCTTCCGGTATGGAGCCTTGCCAACGTGGCCGGCATCGATTTGGGCTTTGATGAAGCGGAACGCAAGGAGATCTTTGAAGACACCAAGAACGCCGCCTATGAAATTATCGACGCCAAAGGTTCTACCTCATATGCGATTGCTCTTGCCCTGGACCGGATCGTGGTTTCCATTCTGCACAATGAAGGCGCTGTGCTGAATGTCTCCACGCTGCTGAACAACTATAACGGAGTTTCTGATGTGTTCCTCGGTGCTCCATGTATCGTTGACCGCTCCGGCGTTCGCGAAGTGCTGGATCTGCCGCTGAGTGAAGACGAAAAGGCAATGTTCCAGAAATCTGCAGAGAAGCTCAAAGCGGAAATTTCCAAGCTTGAATTGTAACCATTTTACTGGTTAGCACGGGGCTGTCCTGGTCATTTCGATGACCGGGACAGCCTTATTTTATGCTTCCGGGATGCAAAAGAAACCGCCCTCAAGCGGATGGAATATTAACCCCGCGAATAGAAGGACGGATTTTCCTTAAGTACTATAACATGAATCTTTTTTGCCTGACAATGATATTAATTTAATGCTTTAAATTTCCAAGAGCGTTCCGGACCCTTGAGACAGAGTTATTTTGTGACTGGCAATTTGTAATACTCTTTCAGCACTTGCTCCGCTTCCTTACCGTAAATATCAAAACCATTGTTGGACGAAGCCTCTTCCAGAGCGTAGAGCTTTGTGCTCCAATCCCACCAGAAGAAACCGGCGAACCAAGGCTCATTCCAAAAGGTTTCAAGTGCCGAACGATAAAAGTTAGCCTGCTCGCTTTCCGAATGAGGCAGATCCTTATTCGTAAAGTCCCACGGCATAGTGGCACAGCCGAGTGCGCTGCGGCAGCCAATTTCGATAAAAACAAGCGGCTTGCTGAATCTTTCGGCTAAAGCCTTAAGCCGGGGTTTCTGCTTCTCCCAGGCGGTGAGCATATTCTCATAGGAATCCCCCGGCACGGAGGCTACAGGATAATATGCACTGGTTCCGATGAGATCGACTGCATCCAGCCACTGAATCCCTTCTTCTTTGCCATGATTGGCATTGTAAACGATGGGGCCGGTATACAGGCTCTTCACCTCACGGATAACTTCCCGCCATTCTGCTTCCCTATATTCTGTAGCTACCATTTCACAGCCGATACAGAACATTTCGCAGCCCAGCTCCTCTGCAAGCTCCGCATAATGCTTCAAGAAATTCGTGTAGGACTCGAACCATGCTGCCCAATAAGCGTCTCCATCCTCAGGAAAGCCGATCCGCGCTCTCCAAATCCCGTCTCTGGAGTTGACTACAGGCTTCAGGCAGACCTTCAGGCCCAGCCCCTTCGCATTCCGCACCGCATGTTCGATATCCCGATCTGTCGGCGTGTAACCGTAATCAAAATGAATATCTGTTGAGAACACTGTGTCCTGCCAGGTCCAGAAGGACAATGCGATCCACTCACTTCCGGTATCCGCCAGCTTTTTCATCGAATCCGCTGCATAATCTTTCCGGTACTCTCCTCTTTTTGTTTCCCAGCCATAAGTCATTCCTTTAAAAAAAACTTCCTTCATCCCCAAGTCCTCCTACTAGTTAGTAATAACATGTTATTTCGTGTACCATTTTCCGTAAATCATTGCTACAGAAGTTGAACTTTAGATTTACCAATCCGGCATTGAACGCAACTGCGGTTGAAATCTGGAGACAAAGGCGAACGCTATCGCTCCTACAGTTCCAAAATTCCCCTCCGCTGCTTTAGCCTCTAGGTAGTTCTTTAGTTCAACTTATATAGTTATTATCAAAAACCTTAATAACAGTTAGAATAAATCAAACAATTAATAATAACAAGTTATTTTTGTTATAAAAAAAAGGCCCGAACCGCATGAGTCATTTAGCGGCCGTGCCTATCAATGAGGATAACGACTATTCTGTTTCCTGGTTGACTTCAAGATAGGATGCGAATTCTGCATCCACTTTCTTGTTTTTGAGTTTTTCGGCCACCACCTCAAACGATTCGGGCTGCAGCAGCTCCACAGGAGAAAAGCCTTTGTCAAAGACGAAGGAGTCGCCTTCCAAAATGACCACATATCTGCCGTTTAAGCTGGCAATTGTGCAAAATAAGATATAGTTAACATATTATTAGTTATGTAAACAATTATTCCGAAATAATGATTTTACTAGTTCTTCTGCGGAAACTGAATCTGCAGTCTGGACATGGCTTCTTCCTTCTCGCGGCTTGTAATATGCGTATAGACCGTTGTAGTCTGGATGGACGAATGTCCCAAAAGCTCCTGCACGGTACGCAAATCGGCCCCCTTGCGCAGCAGCATCGTGGCAAAGGAGTGACGCAGCTTATGGCTGGAGTACGGCCGGCGGTGAACTGTCGGCACTTCTCGCTGAAAACGGCTAAAGGTATCTGCAGCTATGCCCTGTATTCCCCGTATCGAGAGTCTGCGTCCTTTCTGAGAGATAAACATCGCCTCCTCTTTGCTAAGCCAAGGGGTGAGACGTTCGTTCAAGGCTTGCTGCAGAAAAGGGGTGACAGCCTCCGGCACCGGCACATTGCGCCATTTGCGTCCTTTGCCAAATACACGCAGTGTACGCCGTTCTGCATTATAATCACTCAAATTCAACGTATGGACTTCCCCCACCCGCAGCCCCATATAGGACATCAGTAAGAAAACAGCCAAATTGCGGCTCCGGTATTTGCCTTCTACAGCAGACAAAAACCGCTGCAGATCCACTTCATCCAGATAGACCGGCTCACGGTTTTTTTCGGTTTTGGATTTCTTGATCCCGGCTGCCGGATTGGCTGTCAGCAATTCCAGCTCGATGAGTGCCTTAAACAAGCAATTTACTGAGGCATGCTTGCGGTTGCGCGTCGCATCGCTTACCCCGCGTTCACGGACCGAGGTCAGATAGGACACTACTTGAAGCTTTTTAACGGATTCCAGACTTCTGCCATTCAGGCTCCCAAGAAACTCCCGCACATCGGCAAGATAGGATTTCTGTGTGTACGCCGTAAATCCGGCATCCTTCATCCAGATCAGAAAGGCCTCAAGCTCTTCTTCATAGTCAGGCCCCAATTCGTTCATGTATGTCCCTCCTCTCCCATGATTTCGACAACCTATTGTACCACAGAATTTAATACACCTTCATTTGTATTTGTACTTCTCCACATTGCCGCATGTTTCTCTACCGTCAGCAAAAATTCCTGAAGTGCCGGCGATTTCCATTTCTTTTGATGGTAGACAGTCTGTGTAGCAACCCGCTGCGATTCATCATTCCAGTTCAACCGGGCCAGCTTACCGGCGGCCAGCTCGCTTCTTACCGAAATCAGCGGCAGGAATGAGATGCCGAGGCCGGACATGACACACTGCTTGATCGCCTCGATACTCCAGAATTCCAGCTTAGGATCAGGAAACACCCCTTGGCTGTTCAAATGACGCTCAAATAAGATCCGGTAGGTACAGCCTGTTTCTGTAAACAGGATGGTTTCATTCTTAAGGTGGTGCGGTTCGACACACTCCTGCTGCAGCAAAGGATGATCCGGCGGTGCAATGAGCGTCATCTCTTCATGAATCAATGTTTCACTGCACAAGTCTTTATATTCAGCCTCCGGCTGCAGCAGAAAAGCCAAATCCAGCTCACCGGAGCGGACGGACTCTGCCAGCTCCCAGCAGACGCCTGGTTTCAGTGTGATTTGAACCTGCGGATATTGTCCGCGGAATTCCTTAATGATGCCAGGCAGACGGAAGGCGGCCAGCGATTCTGGCGCACCAATCCGCAGGACTCCCGATACCTCATTCTCTGCACGCAGGGCATTCTGGGCCAAAGAGTGCATCCGGTGAATTTCCTGCGCATAAGGCAGCAGGCGGCGGCCGGCATCGGTCAGAATAATTTTTTTGCTGATGCGGTCAAACAAAGGCTGGCCAAGCTCTGCCTCTAGTGCTTGAATCTGCGCAGTAATACTGGACTGGGCATAGTCCAGCTTTTGAGCAGCACGGGTAAAACCGCCTACCTCCACGACTACTAGAAACGTAAATAAATGCCGCGATTCCATATGACTCTCATCAACCTTCCCAGGAGGAATGTATCATCGGTTTTTCGAATGGATAAAATTCAAACTTTCCGTTTTTCCTATGGATACATTATCTGATACTCTATAACTAAATACAAGGTAAAAGGAAAGCGGGATCTTATTTATGAAGGAAACTCATACACTGCAACGAAACATCGGTATGCCGCAAGCCATTGCTCTATACATTGGAGCCGTGCTTGGTTCAGGTATATTAATCGTACCCGGACTGGCCGCGGAAATGGCCGGTCCCGCTTCCCTGCTGGCCTGGGGATTCATGACCCTGCTGATTCTGCCTCTGGCTTTGTCGATGGGGCTCCTCTCCGCTAAATTCCCAAATGCCGGAGGTGTGTCCCACTTCGTCACCTTGGCCTTCGGCCCCAAGGCCGGAGCATTGGTGGGCTGGTTCTTCCTGATGTCAGTGCCCATTGGCGGACCTGTGGCTGCGCTGACCGGAGCCGGGTATATGACGGCCGCCATGGGCTGGGGGGACGGAGCCCGAATTGTTATCGCCGCCGTGATGCTGGCCATTGGCCTGATCACGAACTGGATGGGCATGCAGGTCGCAGGCAAAGTACAAATTGCCGTGGTAATCTCAATCATTGCTGTGCTGGTGTTCTCGTTTGCCACCGCACTCCCCCGCATGGAAAGCACGCATTTCACGCCATTTGTTCCCCATGGCTGGATGAGCATCGGGCAAGCGGCAGCTATTCTCTTCTGGTGTTTCATCGGCTGGGAGGCAGTCTCCCATCTTTCAGAAGAGTTCAAGGACCCGCAGCGTGCAGCTGTTAAGGGGGTCACCATCGCCGCTATTATCGTAGGTGTGCTCTATTTCTTATCCGCACTGGCTACAGTTGGAACCCAAAGCTACCTCCGTGGAGGCGCCGATTCCTCGCTCGTCTGGATCATCAGCCAGCCGCTGGGCGCATGGGGCGGCTTCATCGCCGGGCTTACCGGCCTGTTCATCTGCACCGCGACGATTATCGCCTATTCCAGCGCTGCATCGCGGGTGGCCTTTGCCTTGTCCCGTCAGGGCTATGCTCCCAAGTGGATGGGACGCCTGTCCAGCCGGTACAAAACGCCGACTGGGGCTATTGGTTTCTTGTTGCTTTGTTTTGCTGCAGTACTGCTCCTTTACGGCAGTCGCCTGCTCTCCATCACCACGCTTATTCAGTTCCCCAATGCCACTTTCATCCTGACGTACATTGGAGGCTGTGCAGCCGGAATCCGGCTGCTCAAAGGCAACAGGCTTGGAGTAACGATCAGCTGGATATCTTTTATCGCTACACTGGCGGTGTTTCCGTTTACCGGGTGGGCAATACTGTATCCGCTGCTGATTACGATCGTCTTTATCGTCGTCACCGTTTTGCGCAATAAACGCAGCTCCGGCAGCGATTACTCTCAGACACTGGAACATCGTTAGTCGGCGCGCAAGGCCCTTGAATAGAGCAGGCCGCACCCTCTTTGCTGGGCAAGGAGGATGCGGCCTGTTTTCTTTTGAAGGAACTGTCCAAATAACGGAAAGTATGCGCAACAATTTGGAGTTTATCACTCTTTTTAAGCGGTGGGAAGATCAACTGGAACGTAAGCGAATCTCTGCTGACTGAGGCGGTTTCCGGCAGAGGAAGTGCGGCATAATAATGAAGGGTAACGACTTCACGCTGTTTCTGGGACAAGCGGATTACCGCCGCCCACAGTAGCTGGTCACCTTCACTCTGCAGGGCAATGCTTTCAGCGGAATCGTATGCGGAATGCTCTTCGAACATTTCCCTGGCCTGCTGTTCAGTGATCGGATAGTCTTTCAATCGTTCTTCCTCCCCGGTTGGTCAATGAATATACGCTTTATCCCTAGCAAACCGTTCGCTTTTGGGCTAAAAGTTTTTAGGGTGGTTAACGGGGGCTGCTACGCGTTTCGTTTCAGGAAGGTCGCATACGGTTATGGATTGAAGAGAGATAGAACCCATATTTCATTAAAGGAGACGATAAACATGCCCGAAAATAAAAAGATCGTTCTCGAACCGGCAGCGCAGAAATTTGCCGATGACAATGCAAAGCCCCCTTTCCTTCCTGACCTCGGTCCTGAAAAAGGACGAGAAACGGTGGATACCGTTCAGTCCGGTGAAATAAAAAAACCGGAGGCCGATATCCAGGATCTCTCTGTTCCCGGTGGGCCCAAAGGTGAGGTTCCGATCCGAATTGTTCGTTCGGTTAACTCTTCTGCTTCATCACTTCCTGTTATCTTATACATTCACGGGGCCGGTTGGGTATTCGGCAACAGCCATACTCATGACCGGCTCATTCGTGAACTGGCGGTCGGCGCGGATGCGGCCGTTGTTTTCCCGGAATACAGTCTGTCCCCGGAAGCCAAGTATCCTACAGCGATTGAGGAAATTTATCCGGTGCTGGAATGGATCTCTAAGCATGGATCTGAACATGGTCTTGACGGGGGTCGATTGACTGTAGCCGGTGACAGTGTCGGAGGTAATATGACTGCGGCCATAACGCTGATGGCCAAAAAACGCAAAGGCCCGGCAATCAGCAAGCAGCTGCTGTTCTATCCGGTAACTGATGCTTCATTCGATACGGAATCCTATCACCAGTTCGCTGAAGGTTATTTCCTCCAGCGTGAAGGGATGAAATGGTTCTGGGATCAATATACAACAGATCCGCAGGAACGGGCTCAGATTACCGCTTCTCCGCTGCGGGCCAGCCTGGAGCAGCTCAGCGGTTTGCCGGAAGCTCTAATTATTACGGGAGAAGCCGATGTGCTGCGTGACGAAGGCGAAGCCTATGCCGCCAAACTGCGTGAAGCGGGCGTCACGGTAACAGCGGCCCGGTTTCAAGGCATCATCCATGACTTTGTCATGCTGAATGCGCTCGCGGACACGAATGCCAACAAGGGAGCACTGCTCTTGGCAACAGCGTGGTTACGGCAATAGTGCTGAAAGAAACAAGATATATGTAACGTGAAATCAGGCCAGCTTCGGGTGTATTCCGAAGCTGGCCTGATGCCTTAAAAACGGCTTAATTACAGTAAAGTGTGCGACTGCTCAGCAGTTATTTTTACACATAAAATATTTAACCGTCTCCCGCACGAATCAGCTGAAGCTGTAGCCTGGGTTAGTTCCGATTATTATTTCCGCTGACTGTAAAATTCCGCCGCTTTGACCAGCATGTCCTTCAACGAACTGAAGGAAGTCGTATGACTGACATGCTCATTCAACTGATCCTGGGGCAGGGATTTCAAATCCTCCGCCGATGATGCAGAGAAACCTCCGCTTTGCAGCAGCTCTTGCAGTGACTCAAATGGCGTAAACTGTTGCAGAAACGATCCCGATAACAACTGATCCAAAGGGAGTTTCTCCATCAATTGATCCAGCGGCAGCTGATCTAGTGGCAGCTTTTGCAGCAGTTCGCCCACTCCGCCTTCTTTAACTGTATCCACCAGACCTTGTATTTTCTCACCGAATCCTCCGAAATTGAATCCCATAACGAGCCCTCCTATTAAATCTTTAGTTGTCCCTTATTACCCCAATCTGAACCGGTTGAAATATATGTTTACATATTAATTATTATGTTAACCAATAAAACAACTTCCTTATTTTAGAAACTTAATGAGCATTTATACGTCTAACTAATATGAACATTCACAAGGAGATGACTCTTTTGCCACAAGTAAAAACAATTCTCACATCACTTCTCGCTGTTTCCCTATTGTCATCCGGTACCACCCTAACGTTGCAAGGAACGGCTACGGACACCGCCTATGCAGCATCTGTCAGCGCCACTTCCGTGAAAACCGCCAAGGACACCTCTCTCCCTTTGAAGTGGTCTGTCGCAACAGATGGCATTGGCATGTATGACAAGCTGCCTATCTTAAATGGAATCCTCTTCTATACCGCCAATAATACACTGTACGCCAAAAATATAGCTACCGGCCAAGTGAAATGGTCCTACAAAAACGGCGGGGAGCCACAGATCCTTACGAACAGTTCCATCTTCTTTATTGATAATAACGAACAACTCGTAAAAGTATCCGCTGACACGGGGAAGCTGCTGTGGAAGGTTAAAGTGTCAAAGCGACCGATAGAAGTCGGAGCACAGGCCCGCCTGATTAACGGAAAAGTATATTTCTCCAATGAAAGCGGCGGTGTAGCTGCCTATCATCCGGTGACAGGCAAGAAAATATGGGAGAATACGAATATCCCCATGTATGTAGGCACCATTTACGGAGAATATAAAGGCGTACTCGTTGTCTCCAGCACCGTCGATAATACACGTACACAATTTTACGGACTAGATCTTGCTACTGGCAAGAAGTTATGGAGAACTGAGGGCCTATATGGTTATGTAGGTGTTCAGGAGGGACATCTGGTTCTGCGGAAACAAGTAAATGAACAATATGATGCTGAAGCCACTCCCGTTCCGGGTCATCTATTAACACTGGTCCAATTGGACCCGGCAACAGGCAAAATATCAGGCCAAGAAGACTACGAGCCTCTGAATGACATCGACAGAATGAGCAATTACTACACTTCCATTCAGAATTCTTATATCTACACGGCGGCCGGGAATCTTGATAAGGATGAATATACACTAACACGGTTTACACGCGGCCAGAGCAAAGAAACAGCGACAAAAAGCTACGAAAGCTATGGCCGATGGCTGGCCGGTCCTACAAACGGAATGGCATTCTTTCAAAAAGAAACCCAAATCACCGGAGTCAATCTTCAGAATGACCGTGTTGTGACGTTCGACAATCCGGCAAGCAAGGTTGAACTGCTGCAGCGGGTTGGCAAGGCTGTATTCACCATTTACGAGAACGGGTACCTCTCCATTAATCATGCAGATACCGGAGCCTTGTTCGGGATTATCAAAACCGGAGCCGGATACCACTATTTTGGCAATGTTACGATCGAAAAGGGAATCGCGCTGATCCCGACAGAACGTAAATTGCTGGCCGTAGCCCTGCCTAAAGAATTGCAGTAAATGATCTTTACGTTTAGCGGTTCCTGCGAAGAAACTCCCCGATTCTCCGGGCAGCTTCCAGGAGCCGCTTTTCTTCTTCAACCAGCGCGATTCTGACGAACCCTTCTCCCTGTGAACCAAAAGCATCCCCCGGGATTATAGCAACACCAGTCTTCAGCAGCAGCTCTTGAGCGAACTTGCGTGATCGGCCAACTTCACCTGGAGTTCCCCAAGCCTCCGGAAGCCGCGCCCAAACAAACATTGTCGCTTTAGGCTTAGCAACAGACCAGCCTTCCAAGGACAAAGCTTCAATAAACACATCGCGCCGATGCTCATAAAGCGGGGCTACCTCCAGTTTATCCCCTCCAGCCATCGCCAGCTCCAGCGCAAATGCCGCAGCCTCCTGTACCGGATTAAATACCCCATAGTCTACATTGCTCTTCAGTTCACGGAGTGCGCCGACAGCTTGGCGGTTGCCGGTCATAAAACCAACGCGGCATCCGGCCATATTAAAACTCTTGGAGAACGAATGAAATTCAACCGCCGTCTCTAGTGCTCCAGGTACTTGCAGGATACTTAACGGACGGTAGCCGTCAAACCCCATCTCCGAATACGCCAAATCATGAATAACCAGCACCTCCCATTTCCGGGCTAATGCAATCAGTTTCTCCATGTAAGCCAGATCGGCCGTAACCGCAATCGGATTGCCGGGAAAGCTGAGCAGGATAAAAACCGCCTGCTGCCATATCTCATCAGAAATGCTGTCCAGATCAGGCAGAAAGTCATTTCGCTCCAGCAAAGGGAGATGCCAGGCCTTGACCCCTGCAATCGCCAGTGAACCGGAATAAATCGGATAACCCGGATCAGGGACAATCGCCAAATCTCCGGGATTGCAAATGGACAAAGCAAGATGGGCCAGCCCGTCCTGTGAACCCATCAGCGCCACCAGCTCTTCCTCATCATCCACTTCAACATCAAACCGCCATTTCATCCAGGCTGCCGCCTGCTTGCGGAACAAGTCGCTTCCCTTGGAAGCGGGATAAGAATAACTGTTCTCTCTGAGAACTGCATCACTTAATGCTTGGCGAATCTCAAGAGCAGGTGCCTGATCCGGACTGCCGATCCCAAGGTCGATGACCTCGATGCCCGACCTCCGTGCTTCTGCTTTCCATTCGGATACCTCCGAGAATATGGATGAACCCAAATACGATAGTTTATCAGATCGCCATCCCCGTTTAGAACTGCTGTATGTCAAAATCAAAACCCCCAGCTGTTTTCCAATTAGTATAGCATGATTTCTTTCACCCGGTTTTACACAAAGCTCACATCAGAAGGGCGCAAACAATTAAAACCATATTATAATTTTAATTCCTTATTATTCCACTACAAGCCCTCAAATCGGCACAACCAACATGGTTAGATGAACCTATTAAAATGGATCTCTGATGAAACAGCGTATAATTTATGTTATACGCTGTTTTTTAAGGGCGAATTTGGGCCATTCTACTGTGGTTTTCACTATCCAGTCAATATGATCTTTCTCCATAGCTGAGAATCTTGACTAAGTGATACACAGCCGCCAGAACGATTGGCGGCTGCGTGTGATTACGTATTTAACTTGTGCTCTCCTGTTTATTGAAGATCGGCTTTACTTCGCTGGCAGTTTCAATAACCGGTATAATACCGTCATCCCTTCGGCACGTGTTGTCTTCCCATCCGGTTTAAACGTCCCTCCGGGTTGGCCTTCAATGATGCCGAGTGCTGCCGCTTCATTCACGGCTTGCTGTGCCCAGGCTCCAATTCGCCCGGCGTCCTGAAATGCCGGGGTCACGCCAGTTACTGCCGTACCTGCGTTGCTTAAATGATATGCACGCATAATCATTACAGCCATTTCCTGCCGCGAAAGGGAATCCTGCGGCCGGAATGCCCCGCCGCCTCCTATAATTCCAGCTTCTGCTGCGGCATTTACTCCTGCCGCGTACCATCATCTTCAGGGACATCTGTGAACACGGCTGCTTCCATTTTAAGATTCAGCAGTCGGGCCAGCATCACCGCGAACTCCGCACGGGTCAGCGTCTGATTCGGAGCAAATAAACCTTCGTCTGTTCCAGTCGCGATATTTCGGGCAGCCATCACTTCAATGGCATGCCGGGCCCAGTGAGAGTTCAGATCTCCAAAGATCTTGGTGGATTTCGCCAGCAGATAAGCTCCCCATTGCGCCGGCTCGAATTCTATGCTTCCACCCGTAATCTTACTGTCAAGATACCGCCAGTTCCCCTGTTCATCCTGCACGTAAATCACCAGCTTGTCCGTATCACTTTCTCCACCAGAAACCGGTACTTGTACGTTCAGAGCAAAGGAGTTCTTTTCCAACGGATCAAGATTTTCAACCGACGAAGTAATAGTATACAGAATACGCCCTTGCGTATTTGCAGGCTGATCCACCGCTGCCTTTTGGGTAAATGTCAGCGTGACCTCTTCCGCTTCGGCCGACAATAACTGCTTCGCGGCTATCGTCCATCTCGAACCTCGGTCAAGAATTTGCAGTGGTTTACCGAGCTGAACCGTCAAGCGGATGACAGATTGCGGAAACCATACAGATATGGTGCCAATTGCAGAACTATCAACATCTTTAAGATCTATACTTAATACAGCGGCTTCAGCATTGTTCAATTCCTTGAGTGCCCAAGCCTCATCTACTTTAAGCAGATCCGGCTTTGCGACTGGCTGGACAACAGCACTCTGGAACGAGGGATTGTTACCGGCAGGTGGAGCTGTATAAATCTGCCCAGCCGAAACCTTAGCCTGGGCAAAACCGTTAATTTGCCGGCTTTTATTGATCTCATAGACTGCAATATACGAACCCGCTGCAACAGTGATATCTTCCCCCGGCTTGTAGCTGAGTACTCCGGCAGGCAGTAAGTCTCCTTTAACCGGAACCGCTATAGCATCGGCTGACACTTGCACAGCTATGCTGTTGAGCGGATCGTAAGTCGCCGTTTGTACCGTGGCCGTGCCCTGCGATTTGCCGGGTACAATATCTATTTCGAGCATCCTGACGGGATATGGTGCTACCTCTCCCCGCTGCAGCAGCTTTGAGCTGAAACGGAAGATTGTCCCCTTTTCGTCCGTCTCATAAATTGCGATATACATTCCAGCTTCCACATCGGCTAGCTCGAAAGACAGGGCGGAAATCGGAACCGCTTCAGCAGGTACACGGTCAAGCACAATGTCCGGGGTATCCAAAGGCTCCACAGAAACGATTAGCTTTAACTCATGATAGACTTCATCATAGACTGCAGTTTTGACCAGAGCTCTGCCGGGTGCACTTCCCGGACTAACTTCAATCGGAGCCGTAAGTGGAGGAGCCGCAGTGTCAAACGGTGTCACCGCAACCTCCATTGATTTCCCGCTCTCTCCAGCCGTTTCGCTAGCCGAGGTCACTGTTAAATAATAAGTGGTGTCGTTGGCAAGCTCCTTCACTGATAAATAGTTGCTTGTTGCAACGCCTACCGGTGCACCGTAGCCCTCCCCTGCGGTACGCAAATAAACATTATAATGATCCGCTTTGGGAGAGGCAGACCAGTTCAGTTCAACCCCGCGATCCCGCGCGCTTGCTGTAACATTCAGCGGTACTGCCGGAGCCGAACCACTGTCATCGAACCGCATCACAACCGTCTTGTAATCTCCTCCTGACTGTGCCATATCCGTGAATGCAGCATAGATAATGCCATTCTCCACGTATAGTGAGGTATGATCCACCGCTCCTTTGGAAAAACTTTTGTTCCCGACAAATTCCCAGCCGGTATCTCCTTTGCCGGTATATTTCATTACAATGGCTTTTCCGCCATTATCCGCTGACCTGAACAAGATATAGGGTATGCCCTGATCTATAAAAAGACGGGTATAATTCAGGTCGTTATCGGGATTCCCTTCAAAATTTTTGCTGCCGACATACTCCCAATTCTGCCCGTTAAATTTGACCAGATTCGGCCCCACATCCCGAAAAGCCAGATAAGGCGTTCCATCGTACACAAATACCGATGTCCACTTGACGGCTTTCGCAGTTGTCATGTTCTTGGTAAATCCGCGTCCGCCTAAAGCTACCCACTGGCTGCCATCATACATCATGACAGTTCCCCGGTTGGCGTTATTATCACGGAAAGCGACATAGGGCGTGATTCCGTCCACAAATAATGATACATAGGTTCCTGCCGCACCTACCGATATGATTCCGTCCCCGACAAGCTCCCAGCCAGTGTCACCTTTACCGCTATATCTCATTACCATCGCACCCGGCTCTTGGCCACTGGCAGGCTGGACGTTAAAAGCAACAAAAGGTATACCGTTCTTATCAATAGCCAGAGCTACATTATCAACCAGCTTGTCGATGATGCTTCTCCCTCCGACAGGCTCCCATTTGGTTGCACCCTTCCCTGTATACTTCATAACCGTAACACTGTTATGGATATCCGTAGATGCGATATATGGCACATTATTAAAGAAAGCCAGCGAAGTATATCCAACGCCGCCTTCCAGAAATCCTGGGCTTCCAACATACTCCCATCCGGTGGGCGTGTGTTTTTTGACGGACACTTTTCCATTCTCTACGATGGCCAAAAAAGGTGTGCCGTCATTTACGATCAAAGAGTTGTCCATAGAGGCAGAGCTGGAAACGGTTCCTAGAGATTCCCATACGTTGAGACCCGGCGTAGCGTTGACCTCTGCAGATTCGGCTTCATCGCTAACCCCATTCTCATTAAAAGCTCTCACCTTGAAGTAGACTGTCTTGCCACTGCTCAATCCTTCGGTCAATGTATAGGCGGTGGAGCTGTTCCCGGTAACTACAGCAGCCGGTGTATCCGGATAACTGCTGACTTCCGCATCACGCTGGTAAACGTAGTAACCCGTTGCATCTGCTCCAGTAGCGGCAGTAACCGGATCCCAGCTAATGTTCACTTGTGCATTATTGACCGAAGTAGCCTGCACATGCAGTGGAGCAGTTGGCGGCAAGGCCAACGGTGTTATCTTGATTTCATTGGAATAACGTCCATCCACTGTACGGATCATAAACCGGTAGGCTGTATTATTTTCAAGCTTCGGAATCACATCACTTCGTCCTTCTCTGCCGACAGAGCTGAATTGTACCCCGTCTTTAAAAATAATGTATCCGGTAGCCTTTTCTGCTGCGTCCCACTCCAGTTGAACTGCCGAATCCCGTACTTGTCCCCAGAGTTTGAAATCGGCATCGCTGTATTTGATGATGGATATGGACCCGGTCTTGCCGTCTTCTACGTAGCTGACATATGGTACTCCATCCCTGACTGTCATATCAGATAGAATCTGAACTGTTACGGATAATGATTCTCCAAGCTTATCCCAGGTGTAGCTCCCATCCATGAGCTTGCTTAAGCTTTTGGCAGATACGGTGTAGGGTTCAGTATAATCCCGATACACGGCATATACCTTTCCGGCTTCCGCAGATAAGGTATATGAGCTTACTCTATTCTCAGAAACCGCATTTCCAGCCTTCGTCCAATCTCCCAATAATTCACCCGCTGAATGCTCCATAACTGTCAGCCTGTTGCCGTTGGCGGAACTGTCTACATATCCGAAATATAATATCCCGTCTTCGATGATTAACTTAGGCATGCTAAGCGCTCCACCAGTGAAATTCTGGTTGCCGATCCGTTCCCATTCCTTGCGGTCCGGATTATATTTCTTCACAGTTGCTCTCTGTGCACTGTTACTTGAAATATAGCCTACATATAAAATACCGTCGTCATCTATTGCAAAAGGGGCATCACCACTCGGATGACTTCCCTCAGGACTAGGTATCAACGTCCATGCTCCGGCAATGTATTTTTTGATCTGCCATACTTTTTCACCCTTAACTACTCCCGAATACGCCACATATGGGGTTCCATCCACTATCGTTAAGGATATGTGGTCAAGCGTAGTGCTTTCACTGACAAAGACAGGCCCTCCGAGAGTCTCCCATCCCTCTTCCGCCAACTTGCTCACATGCAGTTCATTATTATCTCCCCTATATGCCAAATAAGGTACATCATTGTCGATTACGAAGGAGCTGGTTACCGAAGCAGCCGGCATCGGGATTGCCTCCAGCGGAGTAGGAAGCGTCATCCATTTCACTCCGTCATACTTTTTAATGGAAGGAATGCCGTTTCCGCTTTTATAAGTAGCGAGATATTTAATGTACAGTTCGCCCTTGCTGTTATAGGCTATTTCCGGAAGGGCAGCTTTCGCATCAATTTCCCTATTGCCTTCATATATCCAGGTTCCCTCCGCTTCCAATCCTGCCGCGCTGCTCTGGCTCCTCCCGAAGCCCTGCACCAGCATTGCCGCAGAGAGCAGAACTATCAGCAGACTCCTGCACCATCTATTTCCCTTCACTCTCACTTTTCCATCTCCCCTTGTCTTTTGTATACGTTACATTGAATTGTCTGCACCTATAAAAAATTGGCCTTCCCTGCAGTATTAAGCAAAGAAGGCCGTTCAATGGAACGCTCACTAATGCAGGCTGCAACAGCGGCAATCCCTAGATCATGACAACTCAGTAAGCATATCCGCCGGTAAAGGTACCAGAGGTGTATAAGTCAATGCGGTTAATGTTAGAGAGAAAATAAGGAATATTCGTCTCTTGCGCTGCTAAAGTTCCAAACAGCAATCGAATAACATCCTCACCACTGCCGTTGATATCAGTAGCCAAAACTGCCGGCACCAAGGTTCCGGAGGTGGCAATGTCCGGATTCGGGAAGGTATAGCGGCTGGAGAACAGCTGAGTCCCCGGATTGTTGAAGGTTCTGGTATAGTTAGGTCCAACCAGCGAGGAGAACGTTACACTAATTACATCGGAGTCTACATCGACACTTAACGCTTCGTTGTCTATAAGACTCTGGAACAGTTCGAGAACCGGACTGCCGTAGGCAGTATACGCTACGTTCGTGAGATTGTTGCGATTGCCTGTATAGTCAAAATAATCTGCATTGGCATTAATATCTGTAGAAGTTATTGTCCCTACAAAAGTGCTGTCTAAATACAGATCAATAGAGCTGGTAGGTGCAGCGAAGGCCTCTTCCGGCACGAGTAAACTTGCCGCAGAGACTGACACCGTAAATAAGAGACCAAGAATCATGAGACCTAATCTTCTGCCGAATATGTGGGTGCGTGATAAACTAATCATCTTCCACTCCTCCTAGATTATATTTGTACAGACGGAAAATTCCGCTGCGCAGCCTCTTCTTGAATCTCTATGGAATTCGCTATTTCAAATCTAATTATGTCTGATTATATCTATTCATATCTATATATAACGTAATATTTGTTACACTCTAGTAAATATTTTCTGAATCAAACAAAACATAAAAAACGGTTGTGCTTCAACAGGTTTAAAAATGAATCCTGTTCAGGCAGAACCGTTAGTTCACTCTAGGCATAAGATAGGATATCAATGGCGAAGGTGGGCGAAATTCATGTCCAAGAATAAACGCGGCAAAGCGCTCTGGCGGATGCCGTCCCGAGGCAGAGGAACCTGCCCGATCTGTGGCAGCACGCGAATCAAGCTGCTCTATATCGGCAAAGGTGTTGCCGGCGAGAAGCTTGAAGTCTGCAAGAAATGCGAGGGCAAACAAGCAGGTTAAGAAGATTATGCCGGAGAAAGTAATCTTCTTTCTGAATCACAAGACAGGAAGAACAAAGGGGAGTGCCGCATCACCGGCACTCCCCTTTGTTCTTCTAATTAATTCAATTCATGCTGAGGCACCCAATTGCGGACACCGTTATCTTCAAGAATTCCCAGAGTAACATCCGAGATATGCGGATCGGCCAGCGGCTCGTCAAAGATGATCCTTGAGATCCGCTCTTCAATTTCCGGAGGAGCGGCGACTCCAATCAATCCGACCATGTTGTCGTAACCGACCCTAAAAGCAACGCCAATCATCATGAAGCTGATTAAGATACTGCTCACTCCATCCAGCAGATTAAAGTTCGTTAGGGCAGTGACCAGAACCGCGATCATCGCGAGCAATCCGCCAGTGGTTGCTACCAGATCCTCATAGTAGACGAGCCGGGTGGGCGGCGCGGCTCTTTTCACATTTCTCAGCGAAGCCGTAAATTTGCCCAGCCCCTTAGCCTCTACCCTGGATTCGTGAAGCACCCGGCCAAATTCTACCACTGGCAGGGGAGGCATTGAATTAACCTGCTCTCTTCTGCTACATGCTCATTTCAATACAATCTGATGGT
>NZ_JBOFBG010000058.1:0-30492 GCF_051594305.1 Paenibacillus sp. IHBB 3054
TTTTTTCCGCTACTAATGATGAACTGCGTGCAGACAGGTTGGGGGCAACGAAGAGTGTGTTTGATGCTTTCGAAAAGGGATCAGCCGACAACGGGCGGCATTGGAACAGCTTTTCTATAGACATACAAGGGAATAGTGGATATGATTATGAATATTAAAATTTGATAGTCTAGTGAAAAGGGTGCAGATTCTATCCATAGAATTTGCTTAAAAGGGAAGGCCGGTGCAAGTCCGGCGCGGTCCCGCCACTGTAAATGCGGAGCGACTCTTAAGGGTGCCACTGTCCTGTGAAGCAAGGACGGGAAGGCGGAGGGAAGCGGTGAAGCATAAGCCAGGAGACCTGCCTTTTTCTTGAACGTTTCTATTCTTCGTGGGGTAAGAATGCGGAACATTACAAATGGATGTGGTGGCGGAGCTTGAGCACCGCCGTGATTCATTTGTATTCTTCCGAGGCCGCCCTTAACAGGGGCGGTTTTTTTGAGGGATGAGGATGATGTATAAGCCGGTTGCTGTACGTGTTCCTTCTCTCTCGCAGAAACGGCCCCGTCCTTTTGAAAGGGACAGCACAGCCGTTTCTTCTTGTTGTCCGCTGCTTCACTATTTTATTCATGGAAAGAGGTTAACGATGAAGACTCTTCTCTCTGCCAAGTCCTTTATGCTTGGCCTGGCTTTATTGCTGGTTATTTCGATTCTGGGAACAGCACTTGTTCCTTCAGGGCAAGTGTTTGCCGGGGCGGTCTCCGCTACCGCGTCCGGGGGAACGGAAAGTGTTACGGCTGCTGTATATGCAGCAGACGAATCTGGCGCAGAGCCGGCTGCAGCTGCATTAACAGCGAAGCAGCAGATTACCGTTGCCGGAGCGACCTATGCGGCTGCCGAGTATATGCTCAGCAGCGGTGTGACGTCAGAATGGCAGGCGGTTGGCCTCGCACAGGTGGGCTACAAAGTACCGGAAAGTTATGTCCGGCTGCTGGAGCAAAAAGTGCGGACAGCCAACGGCAGCTTTGCTGCAGTCACTGATTATGCACGGATTGTGCTCGCGGTACAAGCCGTGGGGGCTGATCCGGCGAATTTTGCCGGAAACGGCTCTGAGCCGGGTTTTAATCTGGTTGAGCGTATCTATAACAGTGACAAAATGAGCGGCCAGACGCTGAACAATCCGGTCTATGCGCTGCTGGCACTGGATTCAGGCAATTATACTATTGGGGCGGATGCCAAATGGAGCAAAGCGGCGCTGCTGAGCGAGATCCTGTCCAAGCAAAATGCAGACGGCGGGTTCGCCTTGACTTCCGGGGCAAGCGAGCCGGATATGACGGCGATGGCTTTGACGGCTCTTGCTGCGCATAAGAGTGATCCGGTGGTTGCAACTGCCGGGCAAAAAGCAGTAGCCTGGCTGTCCGCTGCGCAGGACAGCAACGGTGGCTTTGGAGGCAGCAGCGAAAGCGCGGCACAGGTCATTATCGGCCTTGCCTCCTTCGGGGTAGACCCGGAAGGAGCAGAATTCACCAAGGGTGAAGCAGATCTGATAAGCAGACTGCTCAGCTTCAGCGTAGAGGGCGGCGGGTTTGCCCATAATCAGGGCGGAAATGTAAATGCTTTTGCTACAGAGCAGGGGCTGCAGGCGCTGGTGGCCTACACCCTGTACAGCGGGGGCGGAAACGGCAAGCTGTATGACTTCACCAAGCCTGCGGTTCCGAATCCGTTAGTGTATGTGCCCCTTGTAATTGAAGGGCCGCAGAACACGCTGGGAGAAGGGATGGCATACGCAGGCAATGTCCTTGAGGTGCTGGAAAAAGTGGCTGCCCAGAAGGGCCTTCCGATTAAGAATGTATCGGGCAGCTATGTAACGGGAATCGGCGGCATCCAAGCCGGAATCTACGGCGGCTGGGATGGCTGGAAATACGCTGTATCCCGGGATGGGGCATGGATTGATCCCGATGTAGGGATGAAGGACTTTAAACTTAAGGAAGCAGACCGGGTCCTCGTTTATTATGCGGGCAACGATACGCAGCTGGTGAATTCGCTGACGCTGTCCGCGTCGCAGCCGGATGAGGAGGAGCCTTTCTCAGTTACGGTTACCCAGATAAAATGGGTATGGGACAATGCCACAAATATTTCGAGTCCTGTAACCTCAAGTGCATCTGGTGTGGAGGTGGCGGTCGGAGACCGGAAGGCAAAAACCGGTGAAGACGGCAAAGCGGTCTTTGCCGAAGGTGTTCCGGCAGGAGACTATACGCTAACCGTAACCGGCTATGTTGCGGACAATGCACCAACTATCGCTAAATATTCGCAAGCTGTAAAGGTAATCTCCAAGAATGTACCAGTCCATCTGTCGGTTGAAGGACCTGAGGGGCCGGTCGCTGAGGGAGCGCTGCAAGCATCCAACGCGCTGGCGGCATTGAAGAAGCTTACGGCATCCGGAAATATTCCGCTGGAGATTACGGAGTCCTCCTACGGCAGCTATGTGTCGGGCATTAATGGGATTAAGAACGGAACCCATGACGGCTATTGGAACTTCCTGGTGTCGCGCGGCGGGAAATGGATCTACCCAAGCGAAGGCATGGGTGATTTCAAACTGCAGGCGCAGGACAAGGTGCTTGTCTATTTTGCCGGTGCCAACACGCAGGTAGTAGATTCCGTTGCAGTATCTCCACCGCAGCCAAAACCGGGAGAAACGTTTAAAGTGACCGTTACCGGGGTGGAGTGGGTATGGAATAACACGACATTTGCTTCCGAACCGGTTGTTTCACCGGCAGCCGGAGTGAAGGTAACCATTGGCGGTAAAACAGTCACTACGGACAGCCAAGGCGTTGCAGTTTTTGAAGGAGGCTTGTCCGGCAAAATATACACGCTGGCCGTAACCGGTTATGTTGCGGAAGCCACACCAAATATTGCCCGCTATACGGATTCGCTGAAGGTAGCTCCGGGCAATGTAACCTCCTATCTGTCCATTGAAGGGCCACAGGGTCCGGTAGCTGAAGGCACGCTGGAAGCATACAACGCGTTTGATGCGCTGCAGCAGCTGGCAGATGCGAAAAACATTCCGCTAAAGGTTACGGAATCTTCCTTCGGCATCTTTGTAGGGGGCATTAATGGAATCGAGAACGGAGCCTATAACAATCAGGGTTACTGGGCCTTTGCCGTATCGCGTGGCGGGGCGTGGATTTATCCGGATGTAGGCTTAAATGATTATATTCTGCAGACTTCCGACAAAGTGCTTGTCTACTATGCCGGAGATAATACGCAGGTAGTAGATTCGGTACAGATTTCGCCTGCGCAGCCGAAGCAGGGTGAGGCATTCACCGCTAAGGTTACGCAGAAGAAATGGGTCTGGAATAATGACACGTATACTTCTGATCCGGTGACTTCGCCGGCTGCGGGAGTGCAGGTCACTGTTGGCGATAAAACCATCACTGCTAATGAGCAAGGGCTCGCAACCTTTGAGGGAGGCCTGCCTGCCAAAACATACACGCTGGCCGTGACCGGTTATGTCGAAGGCGGGACGCCTAAGATTGCCCGCTACACGCAGCCGCTGACCGTTACAGCTTCGGTAGAAGTGCCTGAGACGGCATCGGCCACGCTCACAGTCATTGGAGACACTACTAAGGGAACCATTCTGGCTGGTACCAAGATGACGCTGAACGAGGGAGAGACCGCATACAGCCTGCTGATCCGCCAGCTTGGAAGCAAGGTTGTCAGCGGCGGAAGCGGAGACAGTGTATACATTAAAGCGATTGATGGCTTGGCAGAAAGAGACCGCGGTGAGAAAAGCGGCTGGATGTACTCCGTAAACGGTGTCTACCCGGATTACAGTTCCGGAAGTTATAAGCTGAGCAGCGGCGACGCCGTAGCTTGGCGTTATACGCTTAATGGCGGAGATGATCTGAAGGGATTGCCTGGAGGTTCCTCCGGCACTGGAGGTGCAGCAGCAGGTACGGGCGGCAGCACGGTGAATGTGGATATCACCCCGGACAATACCCTTCCGCTGAATCAAGTAGGACAGACGACGGCTGTTTCGAACCTGAGCACCAAAATGACCCCAGCAGCAGCGGCTGCCCTTAAGCAAAAGCTGGCGGCAAACGTGGCTGTCTTCGAGCAGGAGGTCACTCCGGGTGCGGCGGCAACCTTGCAGGACAGCGGCGGTGAAGTGAAGCTGCAGCTGCCAGCCGGTTCCGTGTCCGGCAATGTGAAGATCAGCGTACGCGAGACTAATTCAGAACGCGCTGAGCTGGTATCGGGACTCTATGATTTCAAACCGGACGGTACGAAATTTGTGAAGCCGGCAGATCTCTCGATTACAGTTCCGGTTACGGCGGTAAACCCTGCCAATCTGGCTTTGGCATGGCTTGACGAAAGCACCGGCCGCTGGATTCCGGTTCCCGCTGCGCTGGATGCGCAAAGTGGGCTGATCACCGGAAAGGTCAGTCACTTCACGGCCTTTGCCGTAGTGGACCGCAGTAAATGGGAGCCGCAGCCGCAGCAGTTGAAGAGCGATATTGCAGCTACTGCTAAGGCAATCACGGCAGCCGAAGAGATCAGCGATTGGCAGGCGATTGGACTCGCCCGTTCCGGCCACACAGTACCGGCCGCTTATTTGAACGGAGTGAAGGAGCAGCTTGCCGCGAATAAAGGGGAGTTCCGCAAGGTTACGGATTATGAACGTTTGGCGCTGGCTGTTGCCGCTTCCGGCGGTGATCCGCAGAATATTGGCGGGTATAATCTGATTGAGAAAATTTATAACAATGACCATATGGTAAGCCAGGGCAGCAACGGCCTCATTTTTGCCCTGATTGCGCTGGACAGCGGTTCTTATGCTGTACCTGCGAATGCGCAGTGGACTAAGGAACGGCTGATCAAGTCCATCCTGGAACTGCAAAGCAAAGACGGCGGATTCCCGCTGACAGCTGGCAGTACCGATGATGTGGACATTACCGCTATGGCGGTTACTGCACTCTCATCCCATAATGACCAGGCGGAAGTAAAAGCGGCTGCGGATAAAGCGATCGCCTGGCTGTCGCAGCAGCAGCTTGAAGGCGGTGGCTTCAAGCTCTCGGGAGCAGAAAACAGTGAGAGCACCTCACAGGTCATCATTGCCCTGAGCGCTGCCGGAGTCGGTCCTAATGACTCCAGATTTATTAAAGCTAAGGGCGGACTTCTCAGCCATCTGGCTTCATTCAGACAAAGCACTGGCGGCTATGCTCATTCGGCTGGGCAGCCCGAGAACAGCCTGGCTACCGAACAAGCATTGCTGGCACTGGCTGCGTTCAACCGGTTCCTGACCGGAGAGGCGAAGCTGTTCAGCATCTCGCCAGCCGCTTCCGGCAGTGTGTCCTTTGCCGATGAGAGCAAAATTTCAGCCTGGGCGCTGGACTCCGTTCACAAGGCCTATGAGCAAAAGCTGATGGAAGGCGTCAGCGGATCAAGCCTGATTTTTGCACCGAAGCAGAATATTACCCGTGCTGAATTCACTGCGCTGCTGCTGAGACTGACAGATCATGCACCTGCTGCAGCTTCGGCTGCACCAGTATTCAGCGACGTAAAAGCCGGCACATGGTATTATGGAGCTGTGCTTAAAGCGAAAGAGCTCGGATGGGTAGGCGGAGTTACGGATACAACCTTTAATCCGAATGGCTGGATTACCCGCGAGGATATGGCTGTGATGATTTCCAGAGCGTTCAAGCTGGAGAGCGGTTCTGCGGCTTCGGCGCAGACTGCGAAGTTCACAGACGAGCGCCGGATCAGCAGCTATGCGCTGTCAGCGGTCCATGCGGTAACGGAGTCCGGTTATATGACCGGCTTCAATGGAGGATTTGACCCATCAAGTGCCGTAACCAGAGAAATGGCGGCGGTCGTAGCCGTAAGATTGCCTTAAGTGTAATCCATCTTTAAGAAGGCGATTGAGCGGAGTAACAGGTTCATCGGACTGAAGCTTCAAAAGAAAACATAGAGTATAGGAACGGAACGGGGGAGCAGCAGGACAGCCTCCGTTCCTTTCCCTTTTTTCGGAGGTGTGAAAATTAATGTCCAAGCAATCCAAACGATGGTTGTTTTATCCCTTGCTTCTTCTCTTGGCGGTGGTGCTACTGGCCGGCTGTTCTTCCGGCGAGCGGCAGTCTGCCGGTTCTGATCTGAACAGTGCAGCAGATACCACCGCTACACAAAGCCCCGCCCCTGATAACGCCGCGTCTCCGCAAACCGGAGACGCAGCGAACACGGCCCCGCCGTCAGAACCGGCGGGCAGCACCGCTTCGCCTTCTGCGGAGGCGTCGGCGGCTCTTGAAGGAGCGGCGGCCTCTGCGCCGCCTGACACCGCTTCAGGCACGGTCACAAGTCCCGTGCCCGCAGGAACTAAGGCGCCGGCTGCGCATAGCCCGGCAGCCGGCACCGCCGGAGCGGCCCCCGCGAAGGCGTCGGCGGCGCCCGGCGCAGCAGGCGGCGCCAGTGCGGGCCCGGCAGAGTCCTCTGCCAAGCCCGCAGCCACCGCACGTCCGTCTGCCGGCGCAAATAAGCCGGCAGCGACCGCGCGTCCGTCTACCAGCGCAAATAAGCCGGCAGCGACCGCGCGTCCGTCTACCAGCGCAAATAAGCCGGCAGCGACCGCGCGTCCGGCGGCTGCCGTTACGCAGCCGCCGTCCGAAGCGGCAGCGCCTGTGAAGCCCGCCGCTGCGGAGAGCACAGCTACCGTCTCCATCACAGGGGATGAGGAGTACGGCGTGATTTTAGCTCCGGCAGCCTTTGATATTGAGAAGGGCGAAAGTGCGCTGGAGCTGTTGAAACGGATTACCCGCAAGAACAAAATACAGATGGAATACCAGGGCTCCAAGGGCTTCGCCTATGTGGAAGGAATAGACAATCTGTATGAATTCGACCATGGCGCAGAGAGCGGTTGGATGTACAAGGTGAACGGGGAGTTTCCGGGCAAAGGTGCCGGAAGCTATACCGTACAGCCCGGAGATGCTATTGAGTGGCTGTACACCCTGGATCTGGGCAAAGATCTGGGGGCCAAAGCGCCATGAACAGCGGATTCCGCTCCATGCATCCTTCGGTAGCCCTGCTATACTATGCAGGGCTGCTGCTGTTGGCTGCCCTGTTGTTTCATCCGCTGTTTCTGGTAACGGAAATTGCCGGCTTGCTTGGCCTTCTGCTGCTGCAGGGACAGGGACGAAAGCTGCTGCGGGGGCTGCCTTTTTACCTGTTGATGGCTGGCTCCGTGGCCGTGATTAATCCTTTGTTCTCGCACCGGGGCTCGCACATCCTGTTTTATTTTATGGATCAGCCAATTACGTTGGAAGCGGTGTTCTACGGACTGATGATGATGACCGTGCTGCTGACGATTTTTATATTGTTCATTTCTTACAACTACACGGTAACGGCGGATAAATTCATGTACCTGTTCGCCGGGGCAGCGCCTAAGACGGCCCTACTGACGTTGATGACGATCCGTTTTGTGCCATTGTTTCAGCGGCGGCTGCGGCAAATCTCCCTGATTCAGCAGATCAGAGGCATTGATGTAAGCAAGGGAAAGCTGCGCAAAAGAATGAGGGACGGCATGACCCTGCTCAAGGTGCTTCTGACCTGGTCGCTGGAGGAGGCGCTGCAGACGGCCGATTCGATGAAAGCGCGCGGCTACGGCATCTGCAAACGCAGTGTGTACGGGATTTACAGGCTTGACCGGCAGGACAAGACCGTCTTGGCTCTGCTCTCGCTCAGCGGCATAATTCCGCTGTTTGGCTGGCTGCAGGGGTACGGCATCTTTGAGATATATCCGCGGATGAAACCTATGGCCTGGGGCTCAGGCGAGGCGGTCATGTATGCCGGCTTCTGCCTGTTCGTAGGAATCCCCCTCTGGCTGGAAGGAAAGGAGAAATGGTTATGGCGATCATCGCGGCGGAAGGATTTTCCTTCCGGTATCCCGATGCAGAGAGAGACACGCTCCATGAGCTCTCATTTACGATAGAGGAGGGCGAGTTCGTTGTGCTTCTCGGTCCTTCAGGCTGCGGCAAAACAACACTTCTGCGCCATCTGAAACGGGAGCTTGCTCCGGTAGGATTGCACAGCGGGTCCATCAGCTATCAAGGGAAGCCGCTGGCGGAATTGCCTGCGGAGACAGCAGCCGGGGATATCGGGATTGTATTCCAGAATCCGGATGCGCAGATTGTGATGGATACCGTATGGCATGAGCTGGCTTTTGCGATGGAAAATATGGGCTACCCGCCATCGGTCATGCGCAGCAGGCTGGCGGAAATCGCCGGGCTGTTCGGGCTGGAGCCGCTGCTGTACAAATCGGTGCATGAGCTCTCAGGTGGACAAAAGCAGCTGCTGAATCTGGCCTCCGTACTGCTGCTTCAGCCCAAGCTGCTGCTGCTGGACGAGCCGACCTCACAGCTTGATCCTGTCGCTGCCCGCGAGTTTATCCAGACCTTACAGCGGCTGAATGAGGAGCTGTCGATGACGGTCATCATCAGCGAGCACAGGCTGGAGGAGGTGCTGCCGCTGGCCGACCGGGTGCTGATGCTGGAGGATGGCGTTCTGCAGGCCCAGGACACTCCCCGCGGATTCGTGCGGGGAGCCGGGCAGGGACCGAACGCAAGTCATCAGGCCTACCTGCCGACAGCGTCGCGGTTATTCCTCGCCCTTTCACCGGAGGCCTCATCCGTTCCGCTGGAATCCATTCCGCTGACGGTGCGTGAGGGCAAACGCTGGCTGCATTCACACGCAGCAGCAGCACCTGCTGGAGCTACGGCTACCAGCGGCTCACACCCTGCTGCGGGCACCCATCCGCCCGTGAACGCAGGCCGTGCCGCAGCATCACAAGCCGGTGCAGCTTCACGCTTCACCGGCTCAGCCAATGCCGCAGCACCCCTGCTCAGCTGCCGGGAAGTCACCTTCCGTTATGAGAAGGACGGCCCGGAGGTGCTGCGCAAGCTGACGTTGTCCCTTCACCGGGGAGAGCTGCTGGCTATCATGGGCGGGAATGGTGCGGGGAAATCGACCCTGCTGCATGTACTGGGCGGGCTGGCGAAGCCGCAGCGCGGCAAGGTCGAGTCTGCCAAAGGGCTGAAGTTCGGTCTTTTGGCCCAGAACCCGCTGCTCTATTTCAGCTATGACACGGTAGCGGAGGAACTGCGGCATATGGCCCGGTATGCAGGCATGTCTCCTGAGGAGGAGAAACGGGAGATAGAAGCCCTGCTGGATGTATTTCAGCTTCATCAAGTACTGGACAGCCATCCGCATGATATCAGCGGCGGCCAGCAGCAGAAGCTGGCGCTGGCCATGGTGATGCTGCTGAAGCCCGGCGTTCTGCTGCTGGATGAGCCGACCAAGGGGCTGGATCCCGGGGCGAAGGAAAGACTGGCAGCCTTGCTAAGGCAGCTGTTGGAGCAAGGCATAAGCATTATTATCGTGACGCATGATGTGGAGTTTGCTGCAAAATACGCGACCCGCTGCGCGATGCTGTTTGACGGTAGCATTACAGCAGAGGGAGCTCCAGCGGAGTTTTTCAGCAGCAACTATTTCTATACAACGGTGGTAAACCGCATGGTGCGGGATTTGCTGCCGCAAGCATTGACTCTTGAGGATGTGATGAGAACATGGCAAGATTCCGGCTTCCGCTGTTAATTGCTTTAGGTGTATTTCTGGCTAGTCTGGCACTTACATCAGCGCTGAAGGACCGTCATTATATGCTGCTCAGCCTCGTGCTGCTTGCAGCGGCATTGCTGCCGCTGTTTATCCGGCTGGAGCGGCGCCCGCTGGAATCGCGGGAGCTGGTGCTGCTGGCCGTGCTGTCGGCAATCGCTGCAGTCAGCCGGGTTCCTTTTGCCGCGTTGCCGAGTGTGAAGCCAGTGTCTGCTATTGTCATTTTATCCGCTTATGTCTTTGGGGCCGAGGCTGGCTTTATCATCGGGGCGGTAGCCGCGCTTGTATCCAATATTTATTTCGGGCAAGGTCCATGGACGCCCTGGCAGATGTTTGCCTGGGGGATGGCGGGCCTGACGGCGGGCTGGCTGAGGAATACCTGGTGGATGAAGAAACGAGGCGGCCTGCTTCTCTTCGGCTTCATCTGGGGGTTTTTGTTCGGCTGGATTATGAATATCTGGTACATTATCAGCCTGCCGGATGCATTTAGCTGGGGGCTTGTGTTATCCGCATACGTCTCGAGCTTTTATTTCGATCTGGCCCATGCCCTGTCCAATGTATTTTTCCTGGCAATTCTGGCCGGTGGCTGGACCAAGGTGCTGGAGCGGTTCCGCAAGAAATACGGGCTGCTGCAGGAATGATTAGGCCGCTGATCTCATGGATTCTGTTGCGTGAAATTACATTGGAATGTTATTTCAGTCATTAAGAAGTCTGAATGTTCTTAAATTAGGATATTTTTCTGTTTATTTCGACATTTTTCGTGATTAATCATCATTATTTCGACCTTTTTCGCCGATGAATAAGATAACACAGCAAGATACAAAAAGGCGGGAAAAGGACATGAGACATTTGAAAGTGAAATATAAAATGGCACTGCTTGTGGTAATTGTCGTTGCTATACTGATCGGTTTAGGACTAACGGGCATTACCTCCACCCAAAAAATGGCCAAGCGATCCCAAGAGACCTATAGCGGGAATTTGCAGCCGATTTACCTGGTTACGGAGCTGCGGGCCAACAACCGGTCGATTGAGTCTTTTTTGCTGGAAGCTTTGCTTACCAAGGAAACCGTCAAGAGCAAAGAGCTGACCGAGGGGATTAAGCAAAACATTGCAAAAAACAATGAGTTGCTGGAGCAATTGAAATTAATTGCCTTCAAGGATGCTGAAATCAGCAATAAAATCAACGAGTATATGTCGTTGCTGCCGGATTACCGGACACAGCGCGATAATATCATTCAGCTTGCCAATCAGAATCTTAATACTGAAGGCTATCAAATCTTCTCGGGTGTGTCCTTTAGCGAGTCCAGGAAGCTGATGGTCGGTCTGCTGGATGACACAGCCCGGTTGCTTTTAGAGGATGCTGCTGAGCATAATGTGCTTACTTTAGCCGACGCTAAGACTTCCTCAACGGTGAGCACGATTCTGATTACTGCCGCCTGGATTCTTTGCATTCTGATCAGTATTATAATCACCCGGCTGATTACGAAGCCGCTCAAAGAATTGCAGGGATTGATGAAGCGGGCAGAAGAGGGCGATTTGACCGTAGCTGCATCCTATACAGCCAAGGATGAAATCGGCCAGATCAACCTTTCCTTCAATTCGATGCTGGACAGTCTGAAAGTGATGATGCGAGGGGTCTCGGAAAGTGCGGAGATGCTGTCGGCCTCGTCGGAGGAAATGAGTGCCAGTGCAGAACAGACCGCACGCGCTTCGCAGATGATCGCCGAAACCTCGAATGAAATAGCCGTGGGATTTGATGTCCAGGTCGAGAACATCAGCCGCACGACAGCATCCGTGCAGAACATGACGGAGGATATTGCCGCCGTCGAGCGCAGCGGCAATGAGATGGCTGAACTGATGGCCGGGGCTGCTGTCTCGACAGACCGCGGCGCAGAAGCTGTTGAGCGAATCCTTGCACAGATGAAGGAAATTGACTCTAGTGTTGCATCGAGTCAGAGAATAGTCAGCAATCTGGGCAATCTGTCCGGGGAGATCAGTACGATTATCACAACCATTAATGCAGTCGCCACCCAGACGAATCTGCTTTCGCTGAATGCGTCAATCGAAGCGGCCAGAGCCGGGGAGCATGGCCGGGGTTTCGCTGTTGTTGCCGGAGAGATCCGCAAGCTGGCGGAGGCGACAGGAAGCAGCTCGCTGCAGATTACCGGAATCATAACTGACATTCAGCAGCAAACCGCCAGTGCGGTAGATTCAATGGCACTGGGAACACAACTGGTATCAGAGGGTCTTGCGCAGAGTGAAGTGGTCTCGCAGGCGTTTGAGGAAATACAGCATTCAATTAATGATGCCGTCCGGCAGACGGAGGGCATCAGAGAGGCTGTCGGGCATGTCTCACAGGAATCGCAGGCCGTATCACAGGCCATGGAACACGCCAATGAGATTTCCCGCAAAGGCGCGGGGGAAGTGCAGGATACAAGCGCTGCCAGTGAGGAACAATTGTCTGCGATGGGGGAAATGTCGCTTTCTGCCCAGTATCTTGCCACACTTGCCGAGGACCTGCAGAAGGAACTGGCCAAGTTCAAACTCTAAATACAGAGCTGCAGCAGCAGATATAGGCTACATAAGGAGAGACCACCGGAACTTTCACGTTCAGGTGGCCTCTCCTTTTTATATATGGCCGATGTTCATTTCATCTCCGGAATCACTCACCAGCGCTAACTGAAAGACATCTGAGATTGCGATTAATGTTTTGAACATCCAGCAAAACAAAAAAAAGGCCCGCCCCGGATCGGATGACCGGAGTGGACCTGAATGTGTTGTCCAGCTTATCTTGTTCTTAAGCGTACCAGCCCCATACGAAGATGAACAGGGTTCCGAAGATGGTAACCAATCCGACGAACAAAGCGTAAGCGATATTGATATAAAGCTCTTTCTTGGTATCTGCGGATTCCCCGATGTGCATGAATACGAAGAGCTGCAGAGAAGCCTGGATAAGGGCTGTAATCAGCAGAACCGCCATATTTGCCCCATCGGACAGATCACCATAGATGACAACCAGCGCAGCGGCAGAAAGGACCAGAGAGGCCAGATAACCCATCACATGGCGAATTGGGAACAGTTGCTTCATCATGTCACATCAGTCCTTTCAGGTAGACGAAGCTGAAGATAAAGATCCAGACAACGTCCAGGAAATGCCAGAACAGCGAGAAGATAAAGGCTTTATTGGCGGTAGCCGGATTAATGCCCTGACGCCAGATCTGGATCATAATCGCTGCGCCCCACAGGAAGCCGAAGCTGACGTGGGCACCGTGCGTGCCGAGCAATACGAAGAGACTGGATAGGAATCCACTGGTTTGCAGTGTAGCCCCTTCATGAACATAGGTGAAGAATTCATCAATTTCTATGCCGATAAAGCCGAGGCCCATCAGCAGTGTGATTGCCATAAAGACCATCATGGCCTTCTTGTAGCCGTGACGCATAGCATGGATCGCAAGCCCGATCGTGAACGAACTCGACAGGAGCAGGAAGGTTTCAATCAGCACCGGGCCGATTTCAAACAGCTCGCTTCCGCTTGGTCCGCTGGCGAAACGGTCGACCATTACTAAATAAACAGTGAATAAAGTGGCGAAGAGCGGAATCTCAGCTCCGAGAAATACCCAGAAACCGAAAATTTTGTTGCTGTTCTCCTCTGTTGAATATTCCAGCGGCTTGGACGCATCTATTTTCATACAGTCTCACCCCGCAGTTTCTTTTCAGTAGCAATAACTTCTTCAGCTGAAACGTAGAAGCCGTGATCCCGGTCAAAGGACATGGCAGCCAGCATGATGATGATGCCTATTCCGGCCACGATGGCAGGAATCCACATGCTGAATACTAGGAAGAAGCCCAGGAAGAAGAAGATGACGCCCAGGATAAATGGCTTCCCGGTATTGTTTGGTAAATGGATTTTAGTGATTTTATCTTCAAAGAGCGGAATATTATCCTGCTTCGCGGACCAGAAGGCATCACGCGTCTGAACTTTTGGCACAATTGCAAAGTTATAAGCAGGAATCGGACTTGGTGTAGCCCATTCCAGTGTACGGCCATCCCATGGATCGCTTGTTGTGTCTCTTGGCATGTAGCGTGTGCTCCAGTAGATGTTGTAGACCAGAATAACAAATCCGATCGCCAGGCCGACAGCACCGGCGAAGGACAGCATATTCAGCGGACCAAAGCCGGTCTCTTCTGAGTAGGTGTACATCCGACGGGTCATACCCATTAGTCCCAGGAAGAACAGTGGGAAGAAGGTGACATTGAAGGATATAATAATCCACCAGAAGGCATGTTTGCCCAGACGTTCATTCAGGCGGAAGCCGAATACTTTAGGGAACCAGTAATGGAACCCGGCGATAACGGCGAACACGGCGCCCGGAATCAGCACGTAGTGGAAATGCGCAACCAGGAACATCGTATTATGATACTGGTAATCGGCACTGGCCATTGCCAGCATAACGCCGGTAACCCCGCCGATGGTGAAGATCGGGATAAAAGCTAATGTGTACAGCATCGGGGTCGTAAAGGTTATTCGCCCTTTTCGGAGGGTGAACAGCCAGTTGAATATTTTAACCCCGGTAGGCACAGCTATCGCCATAGTCGTTATGGAGAAGAAGCTGTTGACCATAACCCCTTGGCCCATGGTATAGAAATGGTGAGCCCATACCAGGAAGGACAGCAGGGAGATGAGCAGCATACTGACGACCATGGATGTGTAGCCGTACAGATTCTTTTTGGAGAAGGTGGCGATAATTTCGCTGTAAATACCGAATGCCGGCAAAATAACGATATATACCTCCGGATGTCCCCACACCCAGAACAGGTTGGCCCAGAGCATATCCATTCCGCCGTTGGCCATCGTGAAGAATTGAGAGCCAAACAGCCGGTCGAACATCATCAGGGCAAGTGCCACAGTCAGCACAGGGAAGGCAAATACGATAATAATGTTCGTAATCAGTACGGACCAGGTGAACATTGGCATCTTCATCAGCGTCATGCCTGGTGCACGCATTTTAAGAATCGTCACGATGAAGTTAACGCCTGTGATCAGTGTCCCGATACCGGAAATCTGCAGCGCCAGGGAGTAATAGTTATTACCGACCGTAGGGCTGAATTCCAGACTCGCTAGCGGAAAGTAAGCCGACCATCCGGCATCCGGCGAGCCGCCGATTACGAACGAAATGTTAAGCAGCATAGCTCCCATGAAGAAGAGCCAGAAGCTGACCGCGTTCAGCCGCGGGAAGGCCACATCTCGCGCGCCGATCTGCAGTGGGATAATCACGTTCATTAAACCGATGATAAACGGCATGGCCATGAACAGAATCATGATCAGACCATGGGTGGTAAAGACCTCGTTATAATGCTGGGCATCGAGGAATTTCATTTCCGGCGCTGCCGTTTGCAGACGCATCATCATGGCGTCAACACCGCCGCGGAACAGCATAAGCAGTGCGGCCAGGATATACATAACCCCGATCTTCTTATGGTCTACAGTTGTAAGCCATTCGCGCCAGAGGTATCCCCATTTCTTGAAATAGGTAAGCCCAACGAGAATCCCGATGGTCGCAAGAGCGATACTGATCATTGCTCCGTATATCAGGGGTTCGCCGTGAACCTTAAATTTGTCTAAATCCATTAGGGTAGCTCCTTTCAGGTTGTTACATTAAACTGTGAACGGGTTAGTGGCCCTCGTGTGTGTGTTCTTCTACAGGTGAGCTTGGAAGCGGCTCATTCACCTCAGGGTTGGGCTCGCTGTCAAATTCGGTCTGGCTGGACGGTTCAGGAGAAGGGTGGATGTCCTTGTTATCCTGATGATCCATATTTCCGTTATCTATATCCATTTCCGTACCATCGCCGCTCATATGCTCGCTATGGTCTCCCGGCGGCGGGCTGAACTCCAAATGGGTGGAGGAATAGGTTTTGCGTCCAAGATGTTCGGCAGCCAGCAGGCCTTTGAATTCATCCTCCGTAAGCTTAGGCGCGGTATCCTTAACCTCTTTGACCCATTCGGCATATTCTTTGTCGCTCATCACAAGCGCCTCGAATTCCATGTGGGCGAAGCCTTTACCGCTAAAGTTCGAGTTCTTGCCGATAAATGAACCTGCGGTGTCGGCGGAGAGATTAAGTTTTGTAAGCATGTCGCTCATCGCATACTTCTGTCCGGCAAGCTGTGGAATCCAGAAGCTGGTGATGGTGCCGAAAGAGTACAGTCTGAACTCTACCGCACGGTGAATCGGGAAATTGACGTAGTTTACGGTTTCAATTCCCTCCTCAGGATAGCTGAAATGCCATTTCCAGTTGGAAGAAGAGGCGTAAATAACCAAAGGCTTCTGGTCCTTGTATTCCTCCGCGACATTCTCAACCGAATGGGTTGATTTTACAGTCACTACTGACAAAAAGGTTACGATGATAATCGGGATAATAATCCAGATGGCTTCGAGAACCTTGTTGCCCTCCTCATGTTCTGGAATGTAACCTTCGTTGCTTTTCTTCGCCCGGTATTTCACCAGTACGAATATATATAAGATGTAGACAACTGCCAGGACCCCGATCATCACCAGAATGGACAGGATGATGGTGTCAGATAAAGTGCGTGCGGCCGGACCCTTCGGATTCAGAACGGTGAGCGAACTGCATCCCGGCAGAAGAAGGATTAGGCTGAGGAACAAAGCGTATAACGGACCCTTTTTTTTCATATAGAACTCCTTCCTTCAATACTTCTTTTCATTGCCGTTCATTAGCCAATAAACATTAACCTGTATCTATAGTAAGAACTACTTACCCATAATGCAAAATACATATTTTTACAATAAAGACACATAAGACCTTAATAATGGCGAACAAGTTAAATATGTGTGATCGAATTGTTACAAATGTCGTAAGGTATGACAAAGATCACTGTAGTGGTGCGGTTTAAGCTAATTTTAAGGTTGTTCAAATTTTGTTCACTTTTTCACAAATGTTACTAATTTCGTCACAATTAATTTGTGCAATAAAGCCTGATTTTAACCGCTTTTTGCGGCCGCGACAGCTTTCGACGATTATTGCGATTTTTTGATAAATATTAAGAATATGTCTTTTGTCACTGTGAAAATGTAACAAGATATTCTTTGGGCGGTTACAATCTCTCAAATTCAAATCTATCTATGTGTGATAAAGTATAGATAAATATACATAGATAGGAGATTACTGCTTGTGCGAATGAAAAAAACAATGCTGTTATTCATGTCTTTATTCTTATGTTTTGGTATTCTACAGAACACGGCAATCGCAGCCGGAATGAATGCCTCTTTACGTCTTGGTGTGAACGACACACTGACGGAAATAGAAGCTGTTTCTGTAAAAGGTAACTATTATGTTCCAGTACGCGCTTTGGCGCAGAAGCTGAAGTGGAACATTTCCATGCTTCAGGACGGGGTTCAGATCGCCGGAGGCGGCAAATCCCTTTTACTGCTTAAAGATGACGGAGGCGCCAAACTCCAGAATGATACCATTGTTCCAATAAGTACCTTTGTGCAGAATGGATCGCTGATGGTTCCGCTGCGGATAAGTACTTATCTTGGGTATATGATAACCTTTGAGCCGGATAAATATTTACTAAGAGTGCGGGATACATCGGCGGCTTTGGATGATGCGGCGTTCGTAAGCCAATTCAAGAGCGAATTAAAGCCAATTGTCAGCGCTGAACCGGCTCCGGAGAAAACCCCGGGCAAGCAAGGGAGGATAGTGTATCTTACCTTTGACGACGGACCGTCGGCAACGACTTCGCAACTGCTGGATATTCTGGGCAAATATGAGGTGAAGGCGACCTTTTTTATGCTTGGACCCAATATGAACCGGTATCCATCGGCAGTGAAACGAATTGAAGAGGAAAGCCACGGACTCGCACTCCACGGCATGACTCACCGCAAAGAGAAGTTTTATGCTTCTCCGGGTGCAGCACTTGCTGAAATGTCAGCTGATAATGCAGTGCTGAAGAAGATCACCGGCTCCAGCACAACGCTGATCCGTCCGCCATACGGAAGTAAACCTTATTTCACCAAATCCTTCAGGGACAGAGTGCTGAGCCAGGGGTTCCATCTGTGGGATTGGAATGTGGACTCAAACGACTGGAAATACAAGGAGAACAGCGCCAGGATCTATAATACGGTTATGGAACAGGTCCATAAACTGCAAAAGTCCAACAGCAATCCTGTTATCCTGATGCATGACCAGAAAGCTACACTGAAAGTGCTGCCGGACGTACTCAAAACACTGAAGAAGGAAGGCTATACCTTTGAGATTATTACGAAGGATATGGAGCCGCTGAATTTCTGGAAGGATAAGCGCTGACAGACGCGCTTCGGCAAGGGCAAGGCATAGCATAATATTTCAATAGAGGCGGCTTGAACAGATCATCGGTGATCTGCTCAAGCCGCCTCTTTGCGCTGTCTGTTTGAGGTGTGGTTATACGTACAAATACTCGACAAGCATCTTGACAAGCTCGGACTTTATTCTGTCCGTTCCAATACGATGAGAAGAAAAGACGATGACATCCACAATGGCACTGATGGATTCAAATACAAGGAAGGCAGCGGCTTCCAAATCAGTGATCTTAAGCTCATCCTTACCCATTTGCAGATACTGGAGCGTTAGGACACGTCCGACCTCATACTGTGCGTCCATCAGCTCTTTGATACCCTCGTCGCTGAGATACATAATAGACAGTTCCTTGTGGAATCCGGTATAGACCTCGTGCGAGAGGATGAGGCTGTCTACCAGATGGCTCAGCAGTTCATACTTGTCAGGGCTCTGAATGTTAATCTCGGACATGTAGGCTTCTATCCTTGCCAGCAGCGCTTCACTGTAATTCTTAAGCACGTCGATAAATACGGCCCGTTTATCTATGAAATAGGAATAGAAGCTGCCGGTGGATACACCCGCTGCAGCAGCAATCTGCTTCGTATTGGTCTGATGGTAGCCCTTCTCCGAGAAAAGCCTCATGGCGGCTTGAACGATGGCTTCCTTGGTCTTGATGCTGCGGTCCTGCCGCGGTGTTCTTGTCTTGTCTTCCATTTCACTCATGGTTAAAGCCCCCCTTATAACCGATTGTAGAGGAGCAGTATTTGACTGTCAATAAAAGTTGAACCAAAGTTCAAATTTGTAATTGACAAACATGAAATATAGTTCATATAATTCAAACATGAACTAAAGTTCACATATAAGGAGAGATGAAATTGAGCATCAGAATGCGTAGGGCTTTTTCATTTACGGCAATTGTTCTGGGTTTCTTCATGGCGTTGCTGGATACGACGATTATTAATATTGCCTTGCCTGAAATGACGAGACAATTTGGCGGCAGCGTATCGCAAATTTCTTGGGTGATGAATGGTTATAATCTGGCGTTTGCCGTATTCATTCTCACAGCTTCAAGACTGGCCGACCAATTCGGACGGAAGAAAATATTTATCACCGGTGTGGTGCTGTTTACTGTGACCTCGCTGCTCGCGGGCTTTGCAACATCACTTGGGATGCTCATTGGATTAAGAGTCCTTCAGGGACTTGCGGGGGCCATCATTGTTCCGGTTACTATTCCGCTGACAACCACAACCTTTCCAAAGGAGATGCATGGCTTGATCATCGGCATATGGGGGGCCGTTTCAGGCGTTGCGGCTGCGAGCGGGCCGGCACTTGGCGGGATTATTACGCAAAATCTGAACTGGCAATGGATCTTTTTTGTCAATGTGCCGCTGGGGGTGCTGAGCGTGGTGCTTACCTGTCTGTTTATACAGGAATCCAGAGATGAGACCGCAGGCCGATCCATTGATTATGGCGGAACATTGGGGATAACCGGGGCGATGTTTTTTATTACCTATGCGCTGATTAAAGTCCAAGACTATGGCTGGAGCTCCCGGGTGACGCTGCTGCTGCTGACTGCAGGGGTTCTGTTTCTCGTCTTCTTTTTCCTCACACAGTCGAAAGGGAAGGAGCCGATGCTTCCGTTATCGCTGCTGAGAATTCCCCCGTTCAACGGTGCAACGTTGACTATGCTTTTTGTTGGTGCGGGGCTGATGAATATCTCTCTGCTGACCTCTTTCTTCCTGACCCGGATGATGGGGATGACCGAACTGCGGGCCGGACTTGTACTTTCCATGCTCGCGGTGGGCTCGATCGTCAGCTCAGCCCTTTCCGGGCCATTGTCCAATAAATACGGCAGTCAGCTGTTTGGGGCGGTTGGAATGATTATGATGGCCGGAGCGATGTATTCATTAAGCGGACTGCATGCCGACTCAACGCTTCCGGAAGTATTGATCCGTCTGGTTGTGGCCGGTGTCGGCACCGGGTTCACCATGGCACCGGTGATGTCTTCAGCCGTACGCAACGTGCCTGAGGAGAAGGTGGGAATCTCATCGGGGATTACGAATATGGCAAAGTCACTGGGGGGGTGATCGGGGTAGCTATTATCGTTACTGTGCTGCAGCAAAATACCAGCGACGGGCTGCAAGCGGCTTCCGTCCGTACGGTGAAGGCTGTGGAGAAAGATGCTGTGCTCCAGCCCTTTCTCAAAACAGTGATTGCTGATGCGGCGGGTTCATTGGCCAATGTGGAAAGCTCACCGGCTGAAACCTCCGGGAAGGTATTGAAGGAGGCAGAGCATGCTGCTGCCCGGCTTGCCCCTTCGGATCAGGAGGCATTTGCCGCTGACCGGAGCCGGCAAACCCAGGAGATGGAGCTCGTCCTGACGCGTGCAGGAGAAGACATGAAGCATGAAGCTGAACAGGCATACAGCAGAACTTACGTGTTAGCCAGCCTCATTATGCTTCCGGGTATTGTATTCGCGCTGTTCAGCGACAAACGCCGGAAACGGAAGGGGGCCGGGGTTCGCGGGGAACTTACTTTGCCGCAGCAATAGTGATCTCCGTGCATATCGTGCATATATAGAAGAAAGACCCTTGGGACTTTATAAAATTAGGTCAGCCGGTAATTTTTGGTTGGCCTAATTTAATTTGTTTTGAGGTTGACATGTAGGTCAAACTGTACTAATAATAGTAGTACAGTTAATACACCTAGACACAGTTAGTGATACAACATCAGAAAGGAGAACTGTCATGTTCGAATTGGATGTCCGCAGCCGCAAGCCGATTTACGAGCAGCTGACCGGCAAGATCAAAGAAATGATTATGCATGGTATTTTGCGGGCAGATGAACAGCTTCCCTCGGTGAGGATCTTATCCTCGCAGCTCACCGTAAATCCGAATACGATTCAGAAAGCCTACCGGGAGCTGGAGCGGGAAGGCTACATCTATTCTTTGCAGGGCAAGGGGAGTTTCGTGGCTCCGCTTCAACAGGGACTGAACGAGAGCAAAAGGGCGGAAGTGCGGAATGAGCTGCTGCGCCTGATGGCGTCAGCCGTCTACCTTGGATTTACCGAAAGCGAGATAGGTGCGCTGTACCGCCAGGTGCTGGATCAGAGAGAGGGGGAGAAACATGATTGAAATTCGCGGCGTCAGCAAAATTTTTCAGGGAGAAAAAGCAGTTGACGGCATTTCGCTGACTGTACATAAAGGAGCCATTTACGGACTGCTCGGATCGAACGGTGCGGGTAAAACAACACTGCTGAAGACGCTCGCCGGTATTTACCGGCCGGAAGAGGGTACGGTTAAGTTTGAAGGGAAGCCGGTCTTTGAAAACCCCGAGGTGAAGCAAAGGATCATTTTCATGCCGGACAGCCCTTATTTCTTCCCGCAGGCATCGATCAAGAGCATGGCTGCCTTTTACCGCTCTATTTATCCGGGGTGGAATGAGGCGCACTTTCAGGAGCTTGGGAAAATGTTCCGGCTCGATACAGGCCGCAAGCTCAGCCGGTTCTCCAAGGGAATGCAGCGCCAGGCTTCCTTCTGGCTCGCCCTAAGCTGCTCGCCGGATGTGCTTATCATGGATGAGCCGATTGACGGGCTTGACCCGGTCATGCGGCGGCAGATCAAGAATCTGCTGTTCCAGGAGGTGGCCGAACGGGGGATGACCGTCATCATTTCCTCACATAACCTGCGGGAAATTGAGGATTTATGCGATCATGTCGGCATTATGCACGGCGGCAAAATGCTGGTGGAGAAGGATCTGGACGATCTCAAAGCGGACACGCATAAAGTGCAGGTGGCGTTCCGGGATGAACGGCATGCATCGGTACTGACAGCCAAGCTGCAGATTCTTCATCAGGAACAGCGTGGCAGCGTTAATCTCTATATTGTAAAAGGGGACCGCGAGCGGATCGGGCAGGCTTTTCGGGTGTACGATCCGTATGTACTCGACCTATTGCCGCTGACACTTGAGGAAATCTTTATATATGAAATGGGGGATGCCGGTTATGACGCGCAGCCGATTCTTCTTTAACAGCAGTGTAATCCGCCAAAACTTGCGCCAGCATGGCTGGATTGGGATTATCTACATGCTAGGTCTCATGTTCTTTCTTCCAGTCCAGATGTTCTTGAACGGCAATCCGAATGCGGAGCCTGAGAAAGTCGAGGGTTTGTTCCGTATCGGTGGTGATATGCAAGTGGTCTTTATCGCTACGCTTCCAGTGGTAGCAGGCCTATTCCTCTTCCGTTTTCTGCAGTCTAAGCCTTCATCGGATCTGTGGCACAGCCTGCCGCTGCGCCGGGAGCATTTACTTGCTGCCCATACATGTAGCGGCCTGATTCTTCTGCTTCTTCCGGTCTGGCTGACTGCCGCAGTTGCCGCAATCGTGGCACCGCTGGACGGCAATATGTACATTTACCAAGGAGCGGACGTCTGGGAGTGGTGCCTGACGGTTACCATCCTCACCTTGTTCCTGTTCGTTTTCACTGCCTTCGTCGGAATATGTACAGGCCAAACTGTTCTCCAGGGGGTTGTTGTTTATATCCTGCTTGTTCTTCCGTCCGCGCTGTTAATGCTGACCAGCATGCATCTTAATAGGTATTTGTACGGGTATTCAGGCGGTTATAATGAGGAGTATAGAATGGTCAATTGGTCGCCGGTTCTGCAGATTGTGAAACTCGAAAATGAATACGATCAATTCAGTACAGGAGAGAAATGGATATATTTCGTGATCACTCTCTTAGTCATTATGCTGTCCTTTGTGCTTTACCGCAAACGGCATAGCGAAAAGGCTGGGCAGGCAATTGCTTTTACCTATTTCAATCCATTGTTCAAAGCCGGGGTAATGTTCTGTGCCATGCTGGTTTCCGTGTCTTATTTTGGCAATGTGAAGCCGCAGCAGACAGGCTGGCTTATTGGCGGCTGTATTGCCGGAGCACTCATTGGCTATATTGTAGCTGAAATGATTATTCGCAAGACGTGGCAGATCATGACCCGCAGGGTATTCGCCGAGTTCGCTGCCTATGCCATACTGCTGGGACTCCTGCTCTATGTTCCGGTCACTGGAATTACCGGCTATGAGAGCAGGGTGCCGGCAGCGGACAAGGTCACAGCAGTGTATACCGGAAGCAATTTCTGGACGTTAACCGAACCAGAGCAAGGCCCGATGGGAGTTCAGAGCCGTCCCTATGAAGAGAAGGAAGTTTTCAATGAAGACAAAAGCTATATTGAGGCTGTGCGCAAGCTGCATCAGGCACTTGTCACTGTGCGTCCTGGAGAGGAGGAACGCTCTATGGGCAGTTCTATCGGCAGCAGGCAGTTCAGCATTGCTTACCAGTTGAAGAATGGGCGGCAGATGCTGCGGTCTTACTGGATACCATCAGCCGGCTTCGAACCGGAGCTGAAGGCGATCATGGAGAACAAGGAGTTCAAGCGCAACGAATATATGCTCTCCCGGCTGAACGATAATGTGGATAGTCTGAGAATCAGCAACAAAAACAAAAATAAAGCGATTTCGATCTCCGATCCCCAAGAGGTTAAAGAATTCAAGGGAATTCTGAAACGGGAGATATTGAACATGTCCTATGAAGATCAGATGGACAATAGGATTTCAAAGGCTTCTATTCAAGCAATAGGCAAGCCGGATGAAGTGGGGTACCAGCTCTATTATCGCTATGAGTGGAAAACCTCCTATCACGAGCTTGAAGGCTGGCTGGCCGAAAAGGGATACGCGGATAAAATTCGTACCCAGGCACGGGATGTGGAATCCGCCGAAATTATAAAGGATGTGTATACTGACAAGCTTGACGCGGCAAGCAGGAATGATGTGTATACTGACAAGCTTGGCGCGGCAAGCAGGAATACTGTCCAGCGGCATTTTGATCTGGCGCGCAGCGAAGGTCTTGCGGCGGTCACCAAGGATAAGAAGATTATCGGCGATATTCTGGGAAAAGAACGCTATTATAGCGGAAGAACCGGCGAATATGTAGTAAAGATGAAGTATAAGTACGGAGAAGTGACTTATATATCGCTGAGGAAACAAGACCTTACGCCTGCTATAAAATCACTGCTTCCTTAAGATTCTGGTTTTAGCTTCAGCGGGTTGACAGAAACTGGATGGGTGGATTATGCTTTTGGAAAATACAAGAACGGCAGGAGGTCTGGACAGATGATTGAACAAGGGAATAATCTACACTCGCATAATGTTACTGTCTATCATTCATCATCTGTCCGCCTTGGGTTACTGTTCAGCCTTAGCAGCGTTTAGTTATTTCCGGTCAGCAGCCTGTAAGGCTGTTGCCGGGATATTCTAACTGTGGTTCTGCTATAGGATGGTACCCGGCCATGGACGATGGAGTCCATGGCTTTTTTGTATTTCGGCAGCGTCCGAAAGGAGAATGAACAATGTCTGAAATTTATCAATCGATCCTCAGCCAGCTGCGTGGCATTGAGGCGGAAGAGAATGTGCGCATCCTGTATGCCTGTGAGTCGGGCAGCCGCGCTTGGGGGTTTCCGTCCAAGGACAGTGATTATGACGTCCGCTTTCTGTATGTGCGCCGCCCCGAGGCGTATCTCTCGATCTTTGAGCAGCGGGATGTGATTGAACGGCCGATCAGCGAGTTGCTCGATATTAACGGCTGGGATCTGAAGAAAGGGCTGACCCTCTTCCGTAAATCCAATCCGCCGCTGCTGGAATGGCTGCAATCCCCCATCCGGTATGAGCAAAATTACACGGTGGCGGACAGTATACGCAAGCTATCACCGCTCAGCTTCTCGCCCAAATCCTGTATCTATCATTATCTGAACATGGCCCGGGGGAATTACCGGACCTATCTGCAAGGCAGCGAGGTCAAAATTAAGAAATATTTCTACGTTCTCCGTCCGCTGCTCGCGTGTGCCTGGATCGAGAAATACCAGGAGGTACCGCCACTGGATTTCAATGTGCTGGCCCTGGATCTGATTCCTGAAGGAACCGAGCTTAGAGAGGCTGTACTGGAGCTTCTACACCGTAAAATGTCTGGTGAGGAGCTGGATCTGGAGCCGCGTCTGGAAGTCATTAACGTTTATCTGGAGCAGCAGATCGCGCATTTCGAGCTTGCGGCTTCGCAATTTGGAAGCGGGGGCGGTGTAGCGGATGCAGCCCTGGATGAACTGTTCCGGGCTGCGCTGCTGGAAGTATGGGGAGAAGACAGCCGCTGGACTTCTAGCGGGGGAAATCAAAGCGAAACCTAAGGAGAGATCAACCTAATGCATTTAATCATCAAGGCGACAGGAACAGGAGCAGGAATGCTCTCTCATCTGCTCGCTAAAAACCCGAATAATCTGTATGACCGGATTGAAAAAGAGGCCAGAGTGCGTATTGTGTTCACAGTCTCTTCCGAAGAAAAGACGGAGGCGGTCATCTATGTAACACCCGACCCAATTGAGCTGGTGAAGGGTTCTTCCTCCGCACACAACGACATCACGCAATATATCAATGACCGTGAATTTGTAACCAGCAGTCTGTTCTGCACCTATATCCGTCCCGCACTGGGTACTGCATTGAACGGCAAACCGAAAGAAGCGTATCTGCCCTGGGTAGGCCAACGCCTTGCACTCGAGCTTTCTTTTGGACCTGTAGCCTCCAATTTGCCTGACCGTACACTTGAAGAGTTGTTCACTGCGCTTGGTTATGAAGTGGTGCTGGAGCGGGGAGAGGCAGAGTATTCCTTTGACCTCAAGAACCGCAGTTCTGTCCGTTATATTAAACTAAAAGGATTTCAGACACTCCAGACTGCCTTGCAGCAGCTTTTTGTGCTCATTCCCGCATTGGATGATTACAAGCATTACTATATCAGTGAGGATGAGGTTGATAAAATCAGGCGTTATGGCGAAGGCTGGCTTCAGGATCATCCTCAGCGAGCGCTGATTCTGAAACGGACGCTGCGTTTCGCAGGGGTAATTAAACAGTTCGAGGCGCTGGAGGGCCGCACTCAGAATTCCGGCGGAGCTTCTGTTGATGAAAATGCAAAGGAAGCTGCTGTTAAAGGTTCAACGGAAGCACCAAATGCTTTACCTGATCAATCCTTCGAATCCGAGGCTCCAGAAGAGCCGAAAGTCCGGTTGAATGATTTGCGTTACGCAGCTATTGCCGCTACCGTTGAAGCTTTGCAAGCTAAAGCCAGTATTGTTGATTTCGGCTCGGGGGAAGGCAAGCTCTCTGCCATACTCGCCAACGTGCCTGGTGTCCGTGATATTAAAGCAGTTGAGCCCTCTGCCACAGCTCAGTTGAGAGCCATGGACCGGTTCGCCAAGCTGGAAGGCAGGCAAGGAACTATCGTGCCTAAGCCGGTAACCGGATCCCTGTTCTATTTCGACGAGTCGCTGCGGAACAAGGATGTAATGATTCTTTGTGAGGTAATTGAGCATATCGATGAGCACCGGATGGCGCGGGTGATGGAGACTGTTTTCGCCGAATATGGTCCAAAGACCCTGATTATAACTACCCCGAATAAGGAATACAACGAGGTCTACGAGATGGAGCGGGAAGAGATGCGTCATGGCGACCACCGTTTTGAATGGGGGAGAGAAGCATTTTCCGCCTGGTGTTCCCGCTGGACGACAGCCTTTGGTTACTCTGCGGAGCTGAAGGGGATAGGCGAATACATGGAAGGTTTCGGTTGCCCGACGCAGATGGCCATATTTACGAAGGAGGAAACATCACAATGATAGAGAGACAGGAAGGGCAGCGGGTCATTCCGTTTCCTCATGGAGGCATCGTCGTACTGGTGGGGCCTTCCGGCAGCGGCAAAACGACTCTGCTCCGCAGATTGGTGCAAGAAGGCATATTGTTGCAGACAGAGATCGTCTCTTCCGACGATTACCGCTCATTAGTGGGTGATATTGATTTTATTGATTGGAAGGGCCATCCCCGTGAAGAAGCGGATATTCTGTATGGCGATTACCAATTGCTGTCGAAACTGGCCTTTGAAGCGATGAACACAATGATATCCATGCGCTGCCGGATGGGGAAGCTGACGGTGGTGGATGCCACACATTTGCTGCCCGAATACCGTAAGAAATATATAGAGATGGCAGCAGATTATGATCTGCCTTGTACGGCCTGGGTGCTCGATCTGCCGGAACAGATCCTGCTTGAACGGGATAAGGGACGTGAATTGCCGCGCGGCAGGCAGCGGGTCAAGGCGCAATTCAGCCAATTCAAGCGTTCGCTAAGAGGGCTGCGCGATGAAGGCTTTGATTTCACTTATATGTTGAAAGAAACGGAAAGTGTGCAGTTTGTCCGCAAGCAGAATGAATTGCTGATTGAAATTGGTGCAGGGATTGATGTGATCGGCGACATTCACGGCTGTTACGATGAGTTGTTGGAACTGCTTGATCAGCTGGGCTATATCGCTGATGAGAGCGGATTGTACCGCCATCCTGAAGGCAGAGAACTAATCTCTGTAGGCGATGTAATGAGCCGTGGTCCCAAATCACTGGATGCACTGAGATTCTGGAAGCGGCACAGCGACGCCGGAATTTCGCGTATGGTCGACAGCAACCACGGCTGGAAGATTGCCCGGTATCTTGGGGGACGCAAGGTTACCTTGAGCCATGGCGATGAGAAGTTTGCCGCCGAGCTGGAGCAGTATGCGCTGGCAGAGGGTGAGGCTGCGGCTAGCAAACTTAGAGAAGAGTTGAAGCAGTTCCTGCTCTCCGCTCCCAGTCATCTGGTGTATGGACGGGGTGGTATACGGCGGGTGGTTGTTGCCCATGCCGGAATCCGCGATGAGTATATCGGCAGGCAGTCGAAACGGATTCAGGACTTTTGCCGCTACGGTGATACAGAAGGAAGTGAGGGGAAGGGCACTCCTGTACGCAAGGAATGGTATGTGCAGCATGACTCCGGTGAGCTAATTGTCTGGGGGCATGATCCGAGACCTTACCCTACTCTGGTTAAGAACACGGTCAACATTGATCAAGGCGCAGTCTTTGGCGGCTCATTGACGGCTTACCGGTATCCTGAACAGCAGTTTGTTGCGGTCAAGGCGCACAGAGATTACGCCCAGGACCCGGACAGCCCGCTGATCCGCTGGGAACGCGGCCGTTTCTCTCCGCCTAACCTGCGGAAGTTTGTGGAAGGGTACTCCGTTATGACAGCTGCCTATGGTGAACTTTCTGTGCGCGGTGAATTCGTCAAAGCAGCCATTGATACCGTCTCCCATTTTACGATTCCGCTGGAGGACCTGGTTTATATTCCTCCGACCATGAGTCCGGCTCCGGCAGTATCCGCAGATGAATCTTACCTGGAGCATCCGCGTGAGGCTTTTGCCTATTATCGCAAACAGGGTGTGGAAACAATGATCGCCGAGAAAAAGCACATGGGCAGCAGGGCTATCCTGATGCTGTTTCGTGACAAGGAAGCAGCAGTATCCTATGTGGGACGTCCCACACTGGGTACGATTTATACCCGGACGGGCCGGGCATTCTTTGACAAGGAAACGGAGTCCGAAGTACTGGCTAAGCTGAATGCCGATTTGCGGAAAGCGGATTATTTTGTCCGCCATGATACGGATCTGCTGCTGCTGGATGCCGAAATTATTCCATGGAACCTGAAGGCTCGTGAATTGATCGCTTCCCAGTATGCGCATGTCGCAGAAGCCGCCGTAATGGACCGCGGACATCTTGCGGAGAAGCTGCGAGAAGCGGAGAGTAACGGGCGCGATGTATCCGGCTGGGTACAGGAAATGGACGAGAAGCTGCGGAATGCCCGCGTGTTCCGTGAAGCTTTTCAAGAATACTGCTGGGATGTCAGCGGGCTGGAAGGAGTCAGGATTGCTCCTTTTCATACCCTGGCGCATAGCGGCCAGAGTTTTTTTGATCATAGTCATCTCTGGCATATGGAGAAGAACCGCGAACTTGCGGGTGTTTCTCCGCTCTTTATGGAGACTGAATACCGGACTGTCGCAAGTGAAGCCGATGAAGCTGAGGTTATCGCCTGGTGGGAAGAGATGACGGAGAATGGTCATGAGGGGATCGTAATCAAGCCGGAACTTTTCATATCACGAAATGGCAGCTCGATGATTCAGCCTGCGATCAAAGTCCGGGGACGCAAATACCTGCATATCATATATGGCATCGATTATTTGCAGCCTGACAATCTGACACGGTTAAAACTGCGCAAGACTGGCAAGAAGGAGCGGCACGCCCTGATGGAATGTGCTCTTAGCGCCGAGTCCGTGGAACGTTTTATCCGCAAAGAGCCGCTGGAGCGGATTCATGAATGTGTGCTTGCTGCTTTGGCACTGGAATCTGAGCCGGTGGATCCGCGGTTGTAAGCTATAGGGATGGAATGCCATTCGAAATTGATTCTACGAAAGTGATTATAAGAGGTGCAATTTATGTTAAACCATAGCGCTGAGGTTTCGCTCAGCAAATTTATGACCAAGCAGCTTCGGCATACTCCGCAGCAGTATGGACTAATTCTTGATCCGGAGGATGGTTCCTGTCTGTTGGAGGAACTGCTCGCAGTGATAAACGCAGCCCCAAAGTGGTCTCATATTACAGAAGAAGATATCCGCCAAACGGTCACGAACAGTGAGAAGCAGCGGTTTGCTATTGAGGGAGACCGGATCAGAGCGAGATACGGACACAGCCACACCAAAGTTGCCTATGAACCGGGAACACCGCCGTCCGTACTCTATCATGGCACTCACCAGAATGCGTTGCCGGCGATTGTAAAAGAAGGGCTGCAGCCGATGGGCAGGCAATATGTGCATTTATCGGAGGGGTTGCATTTCGCAACTTTGGCCGGAAGCCGCAGGGGCAAGCTTGTTTTACTCTCCGTGGATACGGTTAAGGCTGTAGAGTCTGGTGTAACCTTCTATTATGCCGGGAATGAGGTATGGCTGGCTGAGCCGGTTCCGCCTGTCTGCATAGCGCCATTAAGTGCACCGGAAGAATAATAGCGACAAGTCTCCACAACAGGAGGAATGTGATATGGAAGAGGTGCCGGATCACCTGGATCACGGATTGCAGATCGTCTTCATTGGATTCAATCCAAGTCTCCGCTCGGGCGAGCTGGGGCATCATTATGCGAATCCGCGCAATAATTTCTGGCGGATTCTTGAGCAGTCAGGGCTGACGCCGCGCCTCTATGATGCCTCGGAGGACGGTGAACTGCTGAAGCTCGGCTACGGCTTCACGAATATTGTAGCCCGCCCGACCCGCGGGGCCGAGGATATTACCCGCGAGGAGTATGCCGAGGGGCGGGAATTGCTTCGTGCCAAGCTGGCGCTCTACCGCCCGGAGGTAGCCTGCTTTGTAGGCAAGGGCGTCTACACTGAATTCAGCCGTAAACCAAAAGCAGATTGGGGATTTCAGGAGCATATAGAACTGGTAGTGGATGGCGTGCGCGAGTTCGTAGCCCCGTCGTCGAGCGGCCTCGTCCGGATGCCGATGCCGGAGATTGTGGGTATATACCGGAGACTATATGATTTCACCCATAAGGATGACTGACTTAGAGTTGGATAACTGCATTCTATA
>NZ_JBOFBG010000059.1:0-26430 GCF_051594305.1 Paenibacillus sp. IHBB 3054
TCGCGGCCAGAAATAGAATATATCATGTATGGGTCAGCATTGCAAGCATTATTTATAAAATTCTTTCTAGAGTATACAGCTTGTACCGCCCCCTACTGCAAGGGCACCAGCATAAAGGGCGATAACAAAGCTTCGTTGGACTCATCCCTTGGGTTAGGCAATGATCTCCTGAATGTATAGCTCACGTTCCATCATCAGGTTAACGATCTTTCCTTCCACCTGAACCATAGGGCGGGTAGGGTTGCTGCGGTCCGTAAAGATAATCTCTCCATGACGCCCGTCGCTTAATCGTATTCTTGTGCCATTGTAGAGATCTGTTGTTTTCTGAATAAAGGTCTGAACGATAACCGGATCCAGCTTCCCGAAGCTTTCGGTCTGTAGCTGCTCCAATACCAGATAAGGCGACTGAGCCTTTCTGTATGCCTTCTCCAGGGTCATGGCGTGAAAGATATCAGCCACAGCAACGATCTTGGCGTAGACATGGATCTGGCTGCCCTCCAGATGGAGAGGATAACCTGTACCGTCTATTTTTTCGTGATGCTGAAGTGCCGCAAGTCTAACCCCTTCGTTAATAGCTGTAACATTTCTCAGCAGCTGGTATCCATAAGTGGTATGTCTGCGGACTTCTTCTAATTCCGCTCCATTCAGCGGGGTCGGCTTGTGCAGTAGTGCCCCATCTACTTTAACGTTACCGATATCATGCAGCAAACCAGCAAATGCGGCCTGCATCCAATCTTTCTGCGGATATCCGCACCACTGGGCTATCTTATAACAGGTTAATGCCGACAGCACTGCATTGTGATAGTTATAGTCTTCATCATGCAGAACCCGTGGAGCAAACTTCAAGACATGATAATCTTTTAAATTGCCGATCAATGCTTCCAACTGACTGCGTAATTCAAAAATGGGTATCGAGGCAGCAGCAACAGAACCGTAGCTCTGCTTAATCAAAATCAGCATCTTCTCATATTCATCATGTAAAGAGGAATTGCTTTTGGCCAGTACTGACTCATTAATGAGTGCTCCTGTCTTGACTGGCAACGTCTTCGCGGCTGCTTTAACATTTTCAGCAGGTATAGCCTCTCCCTGGTTGCCTTCAATCTCCACCTGTTGAATTAAAAAAGCCTGCAGAATCTCAACGTCGCGTGGCAGTATTATTTTTCCCTTGGGAAATAATACTCCTCCTAAAGGGGTAACTACATCTTTAATAATTTTTGAACCTGGTTTAACTTCTGCTACGGATATATTTGGCATCTACTCAGCCCCTCTACTTCATGACACTTGCGCTCAGGAATGCTGCTCTATATAGAGACTGAACATTACCGGCTAACTGGTGTGCCGCCAGGCAGCACCGGAGTACTTGATTCTCTAATTATAGTATGGATACTTGCAAGCGGCTAGATAGTGTATCGGCAATCCATATAAATTATATTAAAAAGCAAAAAAGAGCACGGGCTTCTTATAAGAAACCTGTGCTCTCTTTATAGGGTGCTATTCGAGAATATCCTCGTCATTGCCGGCGTCCATTTCAGGCTCAGCGGCTTCAATAGTTTCAGCAGTTTCATCTACCGCTATAACCTGGCCCTCTTCGCCGTCCTCGAGCTCGGACAATTCGTCTTCCTCATTCTTATCGGCTCTGCAAAGGGTGGCTACTGCATCATCCTCACGGATATTAATCAGCTTAACGCCCTGCGCATAACGGCCCATAGTAGAAATCCCATCCATACTCGTACGAATCAAGGTCCCGCTCGTTGTAATGATCATCAGGTCTTCGTCTTTCTTAACAACCTTCAAGCCAACAACCGGTCCATTCTTATCCGTAAGATTAATGGTCTTGATTCCCTTACCGCCACGGGTTTGTGAACGATAGTCGCTGGCAGGTGTACGTTTGCCGTAACCCTTAGTCGTTACGATCAACACCTCAAGCTCCTTGTCCACGCAGTCCATTCCGATCACATGGTCATTGTCGTCCAAGTTAATCCCTTTGACCCCTGTTGCACTGCGGCCCATAGAACGTACATCGTTCTCGGAGAAGGTAATCGACATGCCGCGGGCAGTACCGATAATCAGATTCTGCTCTCCGTCTGTCAGCTTAACTTCGATCAAGGAGTCTTCCTCACGAAGATTAATGGCAATCAATCCGCCTTTGCGGATGTTGTTATAATCTTCAAGCGGCGTTTTCTTCACGATCCCTTCGCGGGTAGCAAAGAACAGGTATTTGTCGCTATCCGCTTCCTCTACCTGGATCACTGCACTGATCTTCTCACCCTGCTCAATTTGAATCAGGTTGATGATCGGCGTCCCCCGTGCAGTACGTCCGAGCTCAGGAATCTCATACGCCTTGATCCGGTACACTTTGCCCTTATCGGTAAAGAACATGAGGTAATTATGGGAATTACTCACGAAGAGATGCTCCACGAAATCCTCATCCTTGGTATCCATCCCGATCACACCGCGGCCTCCACGCTTCTGGCTGCGATATGTGCTGACCGGTAGACGTTTGATATAACCGGTATGCGTAATCGTAATGACAACCTCTTCACGCGGGATCAGATCCTCGTCAAGAATGCTTTCTTCGCCGACAGTGATTTCGGTGCGGCGGTCATCCGAAAATTTATCACGGATTTCCTGAAGCTCGCTGCTGATGATATCCAGCACGAGATGCTCATTGGCCAGAATTTCCTTATACTCGGCAATCTTGACTAGCAATTCATTATACTCGTTCTCAATTTTTTCCCGTTCCAATCCGGTCAGGCGCTGCATCCGCATATCGAGAATTGCTTGAGCCTGCTCAATACTGAGGCTGAATGTTTCCATCAAGCCTTCACGGGCGATATCCGTCGTACGGGAAGCTCTGATCAGCGCAATAACCTCATCCAGATGATCCAGTGCAATACGCAGACCTTCCAGAATATGCGCCCGTGCCTCAGCCTTCTTCAGATCAAAGATCGTCCGCCGGCGGATAACTTCGATTTGATGCTGTAAGTAGTGATACAGCACGTCGCGAAGATTCAGAATCTTTGGCTCGTTGCCTACGATAGCCAGCATATTGATACCGAATGTAGATTGCATGGCAGTGTGTTTGTATAAGTTATTGAGTACGACACTTGGATTGACATCACGCCGCATCTCAATTACAACGCGCATACCGTTACGGTCGGACTCATCACGAAGATCGGTTATTCCCTCGATCCGTTTCTCACGTACCAATTCTGCAATCTTTTCAACCAATCTCGCTTTGTTGACCTGATAAGGCAGTTCATGCACAATGATCCGCGCTTTACCATTGTTCTCCTCGATGGTTGCTTTAGCACGCATCGTAACCGATCCGCGTCCTGTACGGTAAGCTTGGCGAATACCTTCACGGCCCAAAATATAGCCCGCTGTAGGGAAATCCGGCCCTTGAATATATTCCATAAGCTCCATAGGTGTGATCTCTGGATTCTTGATCATCGCCTGTACGCCATCAATGACTTCACCCAGATTATGCGGAGGAATGTTGGTAGCCATCCCTACAGCGATCCCGGATACCCCGTTAACGAGCAGGTTAGGATACCGCGCAGGCAAAACTACAGGTTCATTCTCTTCACCGTCATAGTTAGGTGCGAAATCAACTGTTTCCTTGTTGAGATCGCGAAGCATTTCTCCGGCGATTTTGGACAGGCGTGCCTCGGTATACCGCATAGCTGCTGCCATATCCCCGTCAATAGAACCGAAGTTCCCATGACCGTCTACGAGCATGTAGCGCATGGAGAAATCCTGCGCCATCCGTACCATCGTCTCATAAACAGCAGAGTCCCCGTGAGGATGATACTTACCGATAACCTCACCGACGATTCTCGCTGACTTCTTGTGAGGTTTATCCGGAGACATTCCAAGTTCCGACATCGCAAACAAAATGCGTCGGTGAACAGGCTTGAGTCCGTCCCGCACATCTGGCAAAGCCCGGCTTACAATGATGCTCATTGCGTAATCCATAAAGGATTCGCGCATTTCCTCACCAATGTCCCGATCTTTGACTTGCGGGTTATTTTGTTCAGCCATGAGTTGCTGGACCTCCTTCAGTTAAAAACCGCTACCCTTTATTATATTACTTTCACAAAAGCAGCACAATTAAACACTATAGATTTATATCTTCTATATTCATTTCTTTTGGCACAGTCAGGGGTAAATGCCCTTTCCGCCAATGTCTTCGTTACATAGACTGTAAAGACAAGAAGATTGGTTATATGGCCCTGGTTTTGTCCAAAAAGGCATAACCCCATATCCTTATATTATAACATTGTTTAGTTAGCTTGTCCTAAAATTTCAGCTTTCTAGATTCATCATCCGGATCAACCCACAAAACTTTAAGTTTATGCTTTCGAAGCCAAGTTTTGTACGAGGAAAATTCAATGCAGTTGCACTTACAGAACTTTTAAGGAGGAAGATAATGAGGATTCAACGGGTCTCCAGCAAATGGGCAAAAACTAAAGTTATCCTGCAAAACCGCCTACTGGCAATCTTCATCCCGGAAACACGAAAGTACAGTTTGGCCGCTCTTAACGAATTGCTCGGAACCTACGGGACGGTATATATAAAACCTGACCGCGGGACTTATGGGAATGGTGTGATGAGAGCCGAGCAGCGCGCGGTGAATTTGAGCCCCAGCGGACAGCAGCCGGTCAATGGAGATTATGGTACTGGAAGCAGTGAAGCCGCGGTTGAACAAAAAATAATGTATATCCTGCGCCACGGATTGGAGGCAGAAGCATTCTCCACAACGGAGGAGCTGCATAATGCTTTGAAGCCGAAGATTAGAGGACGTTCCTACTTAATCCAACAGGGAATTGATTTGCTCCGGCATGCTGACCGCCCGTTTGATTTGCGGGTACTGACGCAAAAAAGACCGGATGGAGGGTGGGAAACAACCGGAATGCTGGGCAGAGTCGCCGCTCCGCAAAAGATTGTGACCAATTATCATAACGGGGGCAGTGTCTTTACCGTCAATGCGTTGTTTAAAGAACATATGAGTCCGGCAGAGATGGCATCCACTCTTCAGTCGTTAAAATCCCTGGGTGTAAAAATAGCCATGCAGCTTGAAACAGCCTACCCTAGGCTTAAAGAGATCGGGCTTGATATCGCCCTGGATCAGCATCATGATGTATGGCTGCTTGAAGTTAACACCCTTCCCTCCATCATTGCCTTTAAACTAATTCACGACAAATCTGTTTATCGCAGAATTCATCGTTATGCTTTGGCGTATGGACGGCTAAAGAGAAGAAAAACAGCCGTCTCCCGCCGGTAACCCCTCTCCTGAGCAAAAGATTGCCCTAACCAAAAGAACCTCCGGCTTCTATTCGCCAAGGAATAGGAAACTGGAGGTTCTTTGCTAAGAACATATGCTTCAGGCCTGTATGAGGGCCGGAGTACGCATATGATTAAATATCAAGGTTCCGAACAGATTGGGCATGTTCCTGAATGAACTCGCGACGCGGCTCGACGTTGTCGCCCATCAGCGTATCGAAAATTCCGTCAGCCAAGATGGCATCATCAATCGTTACCTGCAGCATCATGCGACTCTCAGGATCCATGGTGGTATCCCAAAGCTGGGTGGCGTTCATTTCTCCCAGACCTTTGTAGCGCTGAACATTTACCTTAACATTCTCACCAAAGGTAGCAATGATCTCATCGCGTTCTCTCTCACTTTGAGCATAGCGGATGACTTTGTTGCGCTCAATTTTGAACAGCGGCGGCTGGGCGATATAAATATAGCCAGCTTCGATAATCTTCCGCATGTAGCGGTAGAAGAAGGTCAACAGCAGAGTCCGGATATGGGCTCCGTCGACGTCCGCATCCGTCATAATAACAACCTTGTGATAACGCGCCTTGGACAGATCGAAGTCCTCGCTGATCCCGGTTCCCAGAGCAGTAATAATCGCCCGGATTTCGGCATTGGAGAGGATACGGTCAAGCCGTGCTTTCTCTACGTTCAGGATTTTACCGCGCAGCGGCAGAATCGCCTGGAAGTGACGGTCCCGGCCCTGCTTGGCTGATCCACCGGCAGAGTCACCTTCGACGATATACAGCTCACTGATCGAAGCGTCCTTGGATGAGCAGTCTGCCAGCTTACCCGGCAAGGCACTGACTTCAAGAGCGCTCTTGCGGCGGGTCAGTTCACGGGCTTTGCGGGCAGCCTCACGGGCACGTGAAGCCTGCAGTGACTTCTCCAGCACCCGCCGGGAAACCGCAGGGTTCTCTTCCAGGAATTCCTGCAGCTTCTCACCGAACAGGGATTCTACAATCCCGCGGACTTCACTGTTGCCGAGCTTGGTCTTCGTTTGCCCTTCGAATTGCGGCTCAGGAATTTTGACGGAAATAATCGCCGTCAATCCTTCACGAACGTCATCTCCGGTCAGATTGTTGCTGCTGTCCTTGATCACGCCGGTCTTGCGGGCATAATCATTGATGATCCGTGTCAGTGCACTCTTAAAGCCGGATTCATGCGTTCCGCCTTCATGTGTATTGATATTGTTGGCAAAAGAGTAAATGTTCTCTGTGTACGAATCGTTATATTGCAGAGCTACTTCAACCGCAATCATATCCCGTGAGCCTTCCACGTAGATCGGATCCTCATGAAGTGCCTCTTTTTTCTCGTTCAAATATTTCACATATTCCACGATACCGCCATCGTATTTGAAGGTATTGGAAACCCCAGTCCGTTCATCCAGCAATGAAAGCTCGATTCCCTTGTTAAGGAACGCCAGCTCGCGGATACGGGTAAGGAGCGTGTTGTATTCGAAGACTGTCGTTTCGGTGAAAATCTCCGAATCCGGATGAAAGGTTGTAGTGGTACCCGTCTCGTCGGAATCTCCGATAATCTTGATATCATATTGCGGTGCACCGCGTCTATATTCCTGCTGGTAGACGTGGCCGTCACGTTTGACGGTTACAACTACCTTCTCGGATAATGCGTTCACAACCGATATCCCTACACCGTGAAGACCGCCCGAAACCTTATATCCGCCACCGCCGAATTTACCACCTGCATGCAGGACAGTCATTACAACCTCAAGCGTCGATTTCTTCAGCTTCACGTTCTCACCGACAGGGATACCCCGTCCGTTATCAATAACGGTCACACTGTTATCCTCATGAATCATCACTTGAATCCGGTCGCAAAAACCTGCCAGCGCCTCATCGATACTATTATCGACGACCTCCCAAACCAAATGATGCAGACCTTTAGCGCTAGTGGAGCCAATGTACATGCCGGGACGTTTCCGAACAGCTTCCAGCCCTTCCAGTACCTGAATCTGGCTCTCATCATATGTCGGTTGATTCATTGACATGCCTTCACCTACTTCTTTCTGATTATCTCTTGTAACCTGAAAAGCTTATATTTCCAACAAGATTTTGGCTCTTTTTTTGAGAGTGGAGGAGGAAATAGGGGAGTAGTACACAGTATTTTTGGTCACGACAATGGACTTCGCTTCCTCTTCACCGATTCGTTCCAGTTTTTTATCCTGCTGGGAATGAACAATGAACTGCTTCGACACCTTCGAGGATTTCTCAATCGATATATCAAATATAGCAATCAGCTCTGAGGATCGAATAATCTTTTCTCCGCCCAAATGAATATACATTCTCTTCCTCCGCTCTTTATAACTCCACTTTTCCATCATGAACATGGTATAGGCTTGCGCCTTTTAATTTATCGGCACTTAAACTTTCCACACCGGTGGCAGTGATGAAGGTTTGTACCTTGCTTTGAAAGGTTTCTATAAGCTGAGTCTGGCGGTAAGGATCAAGCTCGGACAAAACATCATCAAGAAGCAGCACAGGATATTCCCCGATTTCTTCATGGATCAGCTCGATTTCCGCCAGCTTGAGCGATAAAGCTGCCGTGCGCTGCTGCCCCTGAGAACCGTAGACCTGAGCTTCTCTTCCGTTGATAAAAAAGGACAGGTCATCCCGATGGGGACCCGTCAGCGTCATGCCGCGCCTAATTTCCTGATCTCTTGTTTGTGATAACTTTAACATAAATTTGTCTAATAAGACAGCTTCATCTTCCTCGTCCCGCTCGCCGAAAGAGGGGACGTACAGCAATTTCAGCTCTTCCAAGCCGTTCGTAATGCCCCGGTGAATGCTTTCTGCCCAGATTTGCAGCTTCTTTATGAATTGTTTCCTTTTTTTGACGATTTTAACACCATGCTCTATAAGTTGGGCATCCCATATTTCCAACAGCTCCTTGCCTGCTGCTTCTTTGCCCCATAGCTGCTTCAGCAGATTGCCTCTTTGCAGAAGCACCTTCTGGTATTGCTGCAGATGGAAAAGATAACTTGGCTGCACCTGGCCAATCTCCATATCAAGAAACCGGCGCCGTATTCCAGGTGTCCCTTTGACGATCTCCAGATCTTCCGGAGCGAACATCACCACGTTGAGCGATCCGACGAATTCACTGAGCCGGCGCTGTTCCAGCCCGTTGATTCTGGCTTTTTTGCCTTGGGCGGACAAGGTCAGCTCCAGCTTCAAATCGCCATATTTACGTTCCACCTCGGCAACAATTTGCGCGGATCCTCCGGGAGCATCGAAAGAAATGAGTTCCCGGTCCTTCGAGGTACGGTGGCTCTTGGTCATCGCCAGGACGAACAGAGCCTCCATGAGGTTTGTTTTGCCCTGGGCATTCTGACCGAGAATCAGGTTCACATCGCCCAGGCTCTCCAGACGCAGCAGCCCGTAGTTACGGTAATGCTGCAGACCGATATTTTTAACAAACACGAACCTCTGCCTCCTTGGGTGAACTACTCTTTTATTCCGCCGCCTTCAATCTCGAATGCGCCGTTGTCCTGAACCTCTATTGTATCACCCGGATAAAGCTTTCTGCCACGTCGTTCTTCTTTTTCCCCGTTAACCTTCACGTAGCCTTCCTGCAGCAGCGCCTTCGCCATGCCGCCTGTGGATACGCAATCCGAAAGCTTCAAGAACTGATCCAGCTTAATATATCCACTGTGGATAAGTATTTTTTTCATGTTTTTTATCCTTTCCACCACTTATCCACAGGTCCGTGAACAGCGGCGTTTAATTTGTTGTCCGATACGGCAGAATGACATACAAACTGCGGCTGTCATCCAGCGGTTTAAGAATAATCGGACTCATCATACCGGTGAAGGCGATGACGAGCTGCTCGCTTTCGACAACTTTCAGGACATCGAGCATATATTTGGAGTTGAAGGAGATTTTGAGCGGTTCGCCTTTGAAATCAAGCACTTCAAGTTCTTCACGGACCTTTCCCAGCTCTGACGAGCTGGAAGAGATCTCAACATCGCCGTTCTCCAGTGTCTGCATACGCACAATGTTTGTTTTTTCTTCACGGGACAGCAAATAAGCGCGGTCAATCGATTCGCTGAGTTTTTTTGTATCCAAAGTTAGTTCTGTTTTGTAGTTGGTCGGAATAATTCTAGAAGTATCCGGATAAATTCCATCCAGAATCCGCGAATAGAACAGCACTTTGTCGATTTTGAAGAGCACCTGATTATCGGCCACGACAATATCCACCAGCATATTCTGGTCCGGTATGATTTTGCTTAGCTCATTCAGCGTTTTGCCGGCAATGACAATGTTGGCGAATTGGACACTCTCGGTCCCTTCCAGATGCGCAGCTCTTGTGGCCAGACGGTGGCGGTCGGTAGCTGTAAATTTAAATTCGTTCTCACTCAGATTCCACAGAATCCCTGTTAGAATCGGCGTTGTCTCTTGAGTGGAGATGGAGAAAGCGGTTTGTTTAATCATATTTTTCAGCAAATCACCTGGAATTGAGATCGTTTCGTTCTCCTCGATGCTCGGCAACACTGGGAATTCCTCGGGGTCAAGACCGACGATCTGAATTTCCGTGGAGCCGGAAGAGATATAGGTTTGAAAGCCCTCTTTAACTTCCATGTGAATTTCTTTGGAGGGAAGCTTCTTGATGATCTCGACGAAAAACTTGGCTGGAAGCACAACGCTGCCTGGCTGCTCCACTTTTACGATGGTATGGCTATCGTTCTCTGCAGGTATGAAGGACTGGATGGAAATGTCCGTATCACTTGCAGTCAGGGTAACGCCTTGATGGCTTACCTCCAGCTTAATGCCGGTCAGAATGGGGATCGTGGTTCTGCTGGAGATTGCCTTGGATACGTGCCCGATTGATTCGTTGAGTTCATTTTTAAGAATGCTGATTTTCATGATTTCACTCCTAGCTGAAAAATTGGGAAATAGGTGTACGTAATTCCTCTTCGAAACCTGCTCTTAGAAGATGAATTATTATAGTTATTTAATAGTATTAGTAGTAGGGGAGCCGTTTATGTGGATAACCCCGGAAACAGCATAAAATTAAGCCTATCCACATGTGTATAGATTGTGCATAGGCTCTTTGTTCCTCTTAGGAAGGATTTTTAATTTTCTCCGCAAGATTATTTACCACTTTGTACAACTCCTGGTCTACCTTTAATTGCTGCGTAATCTTCTCATGGGCATGTATAACTGTCGTATGGTCACGTCCCCCGAAAGCTTCTCCGATTTTGGGAAGCGAATAATCCGTTAATTCACGGGAGAGATACATAGCGATTTGACGTGGAAAAGCTACGGCTTTGGTGCGTTTGCGCGCCTTGAAATCTTCCATGCGCAAATTGTAATATTCGCCGACCTTTTGCTGAATATCATTCATGGTAATCATCTTCGGCCGGCTGGAAGGGATGATATCCTTCAGTGCTTCGGCTGCCAGATGAGTGGTTACGTCCTGGTTGGTAAGCGATGAATAGGCGACAACCCGGATCAATGCGCCCTCAAGCTCGCGAATGTTCGTATCGATCTGGTTGGCGATGTACATCATGGCCTCATTGGGGATATCCAGGTTCTCCGCCTTGGCTTTCTTGCGCAAAATGGCAATCCGCGTCTCCAGATCAGGCGGTTGAATATCGGTAATGAGTCCCCATTCAAAACGGGAACGAAGCCGTTCTTCCAGAGTGGGAATTTCCTTTGGGGGACGGTCGCTGGAGATAATAATTTGCTTGCGTTCTTCATGAAGAGCGTTAAACGTATGGAAAAATTCCTCCTGCGTTGACTCTTTGCCGGCCAGGAATTGAATATCGTCAATCAGCAGAATGTCAACGTTGCGGTATTTGTTACGGAAGCTTTCACCGCGGTTGTCACGGATGGAGTTGATGAATTCATTCGTGAATTTCTCGGACGAGATGTAGATAACCTTATTGTTAGGGTTATGTTCCAGGACGTAGTGTCCGATGGCATGCATTAGATGAGTCTTCCCGAGACCCACCCCGCCGTACAAAAACAAGGGGTTATACGCTTTGGCAGGCGCTTCCGCTACAGCCAGTGAGGCTGCATGCGCAAACCGGTTGCCGGAGCCGATAACGAACGTATCGAAAGTGTATTTGGGATTAAGCAAATGAGTCTGCGCTTCTTCACGCGATACTGCGGGAGAAGGCGTCATCTGCTGGATTACAGGCTCTACGGGCTTGTTCTCCTCAATCACAAATCTGACGTCAACCTGTTGTCCGGTAACTTCATAAACCGTAGCCCCTACCAATTTGGTGTAACGACTTTCCAGCCATTCTACGGCAAACGTTGTAGGTGCCGAGATGATAATGGCGTGCTGGCTAAGAGTTAATGCCTTCGTAGCCTTAAACCATGTATCGAAGCTCGGTTTGCTTAATTTGGTTTGAATAATCGATAATATTTGCTGCCATAATTCGGAAGTATGGCTGTCCACAGACTGTCACTCCTTTAAATCTTCCAAATGTGGCATCAGCCATGAAGTGGAAATGTCGAAGAAAATGGGTTGGTGCTGAATCTTATCCCCAATATGCAATATCAAGAGACAAAAAAATATGGATAAATTTGAATTGTTCACAACTTTATCCACAGCTTGTTGATAATATATAGAACAAACAAATCTATTCACATTCAAAAGTAATACCATCATAGCAAATGCCCCCTTACTTTTCAATGAGCGACACCATTTTATCCACAAATTCAAGCACTTGTGTATAATTTTTAAGAACAACACTACATATTGTTGATAATTTGTTTACCGTTCGACAGTTTCCGTCATGACTTCGATTTTTTTATACACAGGTTGTGCGCATGTGTGATTAGTCGACTTCATTTTTTGCACACAGGTGGATAACTGTAAAACGCTGTGGATTAAATTTTTGGATCGGTGGATTGTGGATAAGCGGATTTAAATGAGGGGGAGTAAGGTAGGAGAGACAAGGTTGACTTTTTCACACATTATGTGTTTAAATATATAAAGGTGTTTTCTGTGAGGATATGTCTTCAAATTATAATGACAATACTTGTAGATACTGTCCCTACTCAAAAGAGCGGCTTAGTCCGTTTCTGCTAATATGACAGTAATTAAGTTCCTGTAAGGGAGGTGCAATACATGAGACCGACGTTCAAACCGAATGTGAGCAAACGCAAGAAGGTGCATGGTTTCCGCAAAAGAATGAGCACGAAAAACGGCCGCAAAGTGCTGGCAGCCCGCCGCTTGAAAGGCAGAAAAGTTTTGAGTGCGTAAGTTAGGCCACTTAAGGACCACTGCGGTGGTCCTTTTTTAAATATAAGGGGGCAGGACAGGTGCATCACATGGTTCGCTTCCTTATATAGCCTGAGAAACGGAGATCGGCCTTTATAATGGAGGAGGTTCCGTTTTTCACGAGTGCATGAATATTTGTTAAGCTCTGCAGAGGATGTTGGCTACACTTTGCGGGGCTTTTTAATGTATGCGGATGTAAATGAAGGAATAAGCCATATGTCCGGACTCAACCGTTTATGGCGGCAGCCGGATGACTATACTAATTAGAAGAAAAATTCCGGAGCTCATCGTGTCCGGTCTTTGAATAGGAGATTCCCGTGCACATAAGATTACGATTACGAAACCGTGCCGACTTCAGTCGCGTATATCGCCATGGGAAGTCATTTGCGAATCATCAGTTTGTAGTGTATTGGTTCAGCAGAAAAGAGGTGGAGCGGTTTCGGTTGGGTGTGTCGGTTAGCAAAAAGGTCGGAAACGCTGTCGTCCGTAACCGGATGAGACGACTGGTGAAGGAAATTATCCGCCATCATGAACCGGAAATTGCCGGCGGGCTGGACATGGTCTTCATCGTTCGTAAAGGAGCACTTTCCATGGATTACGCCGAGCTGGAGAAAAGTGCGCTTCATGTGCTGCGCAAAGCCAAGCTGCTCAAGGCTTCACGCAAGTAAGGGGCTTGTTTATTTGTATTCATAATTATGGTATGATTTACGGTGCAATGGAATGTTTATGAGAGGGGTTTTGAAGTGTCTCTATTGAAGACTAGACGAGGAAAACAATTTCTTCTCCTCGGCCTAATGGTACTGATGATTGCTGTTCTGTCAGGGTGCGCTCCATCATCAGCGGTTACGCACACTACGGAGGATTTGAAGAACGGAAGCTTTTGGCAAAGTAATGTCGTTTATTATTTCGCCATAGCGCTCGATACTTTCGCAAAATGGTTTGATGGACAGTATGGACTAGCCGTACTTGTAATGGTTTTGATCGTCCGCACGTTAATTTTGCCGCTTACCATGAAGCAGGTAAGGAGCTCGCGTGCGATGCAGGCCATTCAACCGGAACTCCAAAAGATCCAGAAAAAATATAAAGATCAGCCTGAAAAAGTACAGCAAGAAACGATGCGCCTGTTCCAGGAGAATAAGGTAAATCCGATTTCCGGCTGTCTGCCGCTGATTGTGCAAATGCCGATTTTTATCGCTCTATACAACTCGATCTATTACAACCCTGCTCTGCGGGAGCATTCGTTCTTGTGGCTCCAGCTCGGCAAACCCGATCATCTGTTCATCCTGCCGTTGCTGGCTGCAGCTACTACATTCCTGCAGACCAGAATGATGACCAAGATGAATCCGGTTCAACAGCAGGGCCCTATGCAGTTCATGATGATGGTATATCCGGTTCTGATTTTCATCATGTCCTACAATTTCCCTTCAGCACTTCCACTGTACTGGTTCTACAGTAACCTTTACACCATTATTCAGAACTACTTCTTATACCGTAACAACGATAAGACCAAATTGGCTGTTGCAGGTGCCGGTAGCAGCAGTGAAGTTAACCTTGTGAAGAGCAAGAATCCTGCTTCCGCTACGAAAAGCAATGGAAGCAAAGGATCGAAGGGGGCCAAAAAGTCAAAATGAGCAAAATCGTCGCAACAGGGAAAACCATTGAAGAAGCTGTAGAACGGGGACTTAACCAGCTTGGAGTTCAAAAGGACCGGGTCACGGTCAACGTACTTGAACAGCCGTCAAGAGGATTCCTTGGATTGATCGGTGCGAAGGATGCCAAGGTTGAATTAACCTTAATTGCCGAGGCCGCACCGGCATCAGCGGCGAGTGCTCCGTCAATGCCTCAGCAGTCATCTAGAGAGAGCAAACAGGAGGCTGTCGGCGGCGTGCCGCGCCAAGATTCCGGACAACCGGTGGAGGAAGCATACCAAGAGGCCGTTCATTTCATCGTGGATGTCGCCAAGAGTATGGGGCTTGAGGTAGAAGTGGAAATCGTTCATACGAAGGAATCGACCATTCTGCAAATTTCCGGTCCGGATCTGGGGCTGCTGATCGGCAGAAGAGGACAAACTCTCGATGCTTTGCAGTATTTGGCTAATATTGTGGCCAACCGTTATTCTGACAGTTTCATCCGGCTGGTGCTGGATGCGGAGAATTTCCGCGAACGCCGCAAAAAGACATTGGAAGAACTGGCTGACCGGCTTGCGGGACGGGTAGTTCGAACCCGTAAAGAGGTCGTGCTGGAGCCGATGTCACCGCAGGAACGGAAGATTATACATGCCAGGCTGCAGGATCACCGGCAGGTCAACACCCTTAGTAAGGGTGAAGAACCGAATCGCCGTGTCGTTATAACATTGAAGTAGAGACTAATATTGCCGCAATGACTCCTTGACCAATGTAAGGGGTCATTGCTTTTTTTAAAATAGAAGAAAGTATAGATTATATCGAGGTGAATAACAGCATGCTTAGTGACACCATCGCTGCCGTATCGACGGCATTAGGCGAAGGGGGAATTGCGATCATCCGGGTGAGCGGCCCACAGGCCATCTCCCAGGTCGCACCCTTGTTCCGCAGCCGGGTCCCGCTGACTGAAGCGGAATCACATACCGTTCATTACGGTCATATTATAAGTCCGGCTGACGGCGAACGAATGGAAGAAGTACTGGTAACTGTGATGAAGGGGCCGCGTTCTTTTACAACAGAGGATGTAGTGGAGATTAGTGCCCATGGCGGGGTGATTTCGGTCAGAAGAGTGATGGATCTGCTGTTGCAGCAGGATATCCGGTTGGCTGAGCCGGGTGAATTCACCAAGCGTGCTTTTTTGGGCGGACGAATTGACCTTTCCCAGGCAGAAGCGGTGATTGATTTGATCCGTTCCAAGTCGGACCGGGCTTTTTCCGTTGCGCTGAAGCAGGTTAGCGGTTCTTTGTCCCAGCGTATTCAGTCCCTGCGCCATACCCTTATTGAGACGCTGGCGCATATTGAAGTGAATATTGATTATCCCGAACATGATGTGGAATCCTTAACCGCTGAGTTTATTAAAGACAAGAGCAGTGAAGTAATGGACGGCATTAATAAGCTGCTCAAGACTGCTAATGAAGGAAAAATTTTGCGCGAAGGCATTACGACAGCTATTGTGGGCCGTCCCAATGTCGGTAAATCATCCCTGCTGAATGCACTGGCTCGTGATAACAAAGCGATTGTAACGGATATTCCAGGAACAACACGTGATGTCATAGAGGAATTTGTAACGATTAATAATATACCGTTGAGGCTGCTGGATACAGCAGGTATTCGTGAAACCATGGATGTAGTGGAAAAAATCGGGGTAGAGCGTTCCAAAGCAGCTTTTAGTGATGCCGACCTGATTCTGCTGGTGCTGAATGCAAATGAAGAGCTGCATGAAGATGAGCTGGAACTTATGGAACAAATCCACGGTAGACAAGCCTTAGTCATCATGAATAAAATGGACTTACCGGCACGCCTGGATAAAGCCAAGCTGCACGAATATTTTAGCGAGGCCAGCATTGTCCCGATGTCGGTACTGGAAGAGGAAGGCCTGGATAAACTGGAAGAGGCTATTTCGGAGCTCTTTTTTGGCGGAAAGCTGGAATCGGGCGATTTGACTTATGTAAGTAATGTACGCCATATCGCACTGCTCAAAAAAGCGCATAGGTCGCTTCAGGATGCGTACGAGGCTGCGGAGATGCATATTCCAATTGATATGATCCAGATCGATGTAAGGCTGGCTTGGGAGCAGCTTGGGGAAATTATCGGGGATACTGCTGCCGATTCTCTGCTGGATCAAATTTTCTCACAATTCTGTTTAGGCAAATAGCATGCTTCTTGCGAATAATTCATTACTGAGTTATTGCAGATCATGTTCATCATATTACTGCGATTGAAACGCAGCCTTTGGGGAGGAACAAGACATGAGTTATGAAGGAGGCAGCTATGACGTTGTTGTCATAGGCGCCGGACATGCCGGTTGCGAGGCTGCTCTGGCGGCTGCACGCATGGGCTGTAATACGTTGATGATTACGATAAACCTGGATATGGTGGCGTTTATGCCCTGCAATCCGTCCATTGGCGGACCAGCCAAGGGTCATGTAGTGCGCGAAATTGATGCACTCGGCGGTGAAATGGGCCGCAACATCGATAAGACATACATTCAATTGCGTATGCTTAACACAGGCAAAGGACCCGCAGTCCATGCCTTGCGCGCGCAAGCAGATAAATTCCTGTATCAGCATGCGATGAAAGAAACGATGGAGAAAACCCCTAACCTATCGCTGCGCCAGGGCATGGTGGAGGAGCTTATCGTTGAAGACGGCCGCTGTGTGGGGGTAATTACGAAGACAGGCACGGTGTACCGCAGCAAGACGGTTATTTTGACGACTGGAACTTATTTGCGGGGCAAAGTGATTATGGGTGAGCTGACGTATGAGAGCGGGCCGAATAATCAGCAGCCTTCAGTACGGTTGTCCGAAAATTTGCGTGAGCTTGGTTTTGATCTGGTGCGCTTTAAGACGGGGACACCCCCACGTGTGCATAAGGATACGATTGATTTTTCCAAAACGGAAATTCAGCCGGGTGATGACAAACCCAAGTTCTTCTCATTTGAAACGAAGTCGTCGCAGAACGAGCAGCTTCCTTGCTGGCTCACCTATACCTCTGAAGTGACTCATCAGATCATTAATGACAATCTTCATCGGGCGCCGATGTTTACTGGAATCATTGAAGGAACAGGACCCCGTTATTGCCCTTCTATAGAAGATAAAGTTGTCCGTTTCAGCGATAAATCCAAACACCAGATATTCCTTGAACCGGAAGGGAAAAACACATCGGAATACTATGTACAAGGACTTTCCACCAGTCTTCCTGAAGATGTTCAGCTGGCGGTTCTCCGTTCGATTCCGGGGATGGAAAAGGTCGAAATGATGCGTAATGGTTATGCAATTGAATATGATGCCATGGTTCCTACACAGTTATGGCCTTCGCTGGAAACCAAACGTTTGCCTGGGCTGTTCACTGCCGGTCAAATCAATGGAACCTCCGGCTATGAAGAGGCAGCAGGGCAGGGGGTTATGGCAGGTATTAATGCAGCGCGGAAAGTTCAGGATAAAGAACCGGTTGTACTTGATCGGTCACAAGGTTATATTGGCGTTCTGATTGATGATTTGGTTACTAAAGGAACTAATGAACCTTATCGTCTGCTTACCTCGCGTGCGGAATACCGTCTGCTGCTTCGCCATGATAATGCTGATCTGCGTCTAACTCCTATCGGACATGATATTGGTCTGATTCCTGAGCAGCGGTATGAGGCTTTCCTGGATAAAAAAGAACGTGTTGAACGTGAAATCGTCCGGCTCCAGGAAACTAAGGTGAAACCAGTGGAAGTCAATGATGCGCTTGTGGGTTATGAATCTGCCCCAATCGTAGATGGAAGCAACATGCTTACCCTGATGCGCCGCCCTGAGCTTACGTATAGTTTCGTGGACCAGGTTTCTCCTTCTCCTGAAGCACTGGACGAAGAGATGAAGGAGCAGGTTGAAATTCAGATTAAATATGCCGGATATATCGAGAAACAGCTGCAGCATGTGGAAAAACTGCAAAAGATGGAGAAGAAGAAGATTCCTGAGAATATCAACTATAACGAAATTCATGGATTGGCAATGGAAGCGCGGCAGAAGCTGACTAAGATTGCTCCAATCTCAATCGGGCAGGCTTCGCGGATAGCTGGGGTAACACCAGCAGATATTTCGATTCTTCTTGTACATTTGGAGCATTTCAATCGTGTGACGGCAGCGAAAGGATAATCTATGGATAATACTGTAGCACAGTTTACGGCTCTACTTCAGCAACAGGGAATCAAGCTGAACCCGGAGCAGCTTAAGCAATTTGAGCTTTATTATCAAGAACTGGTTTCCTGGAATGAAAAAATGAATCTCACCGGAATTACCGAACGGGATCAGGTATATACTAAGCACTTTTATGATTCCCTTTCACTTGCTTTCTATTTAAAGATGGATGATGCGAAAAGCTTGGCTGATATCGGATCAGGAGCCGGCTTCCCAGGGATTCCGCTTAAGATTTGTTTCCCGCATTTGAAGCTGACAATTGTTGATTCACTAAGCAAACGAATTTCCTTTCTCCAGCATGTATGCGATACACTGGGATTAGAAAATGTTCAATTGATTCATGGCCGGGCAGAGGATGTATCCCGACAATTTGTTCATCGCGATGCCTATGATATAGTTACGGCCCGGGCGGTTGCCCGTTTATCCCTGTTGAATGAATTCTGTCTTCCGTTTACGAAAAAAGAGGGTGTGTTTGCAGCAATGAAGGGTAGTGATCCTGCTGAGGAACTAAAGGAGGCGAAGTTCAGTTTCAAGGAGCTTCGCGCTGAACTGCAAAAGGTTGAATCCTTCAGTTTACCCGTAGAGGAATCTGCCAGACATATCGTTATTATTCGCAAGACAGGAGCCACTCCAGCAAAATATCCGCGTAAAGCGGGAATTCCGGCCAAATCTCCTTTGATCTGATTGTTTCACGTGAAACATCGTTTGAGAGAATAAATGTGTAAAGATCAAGTCCTTATTCCTTAGGGCTTGATCTTTTTTTGAAATATAAGAATTTATATGTTTCACACGATAACTTATCCTTCTATTTCTCGCTGAAACGGTACCGTCCTTAAAAAGGACGGCAAAGCCGTTTCCACTTATGTTTCTCCATAGCTTTATTCGTGGCATGCATTGCAGGAAAAATAGGTCCATATGGAGAATAGGATTATGAGCGAAAAAGTGATAGAATAATATAGTAAGAGTTTTAGGAAGGGTTGCACTCCCGATTTAGCAGATTTTTCATCTAGAAAGAGATTTTTGCGCTGGGAACCGCCACCGAAAAAACTGCAATATCTTTTGGAATGAAATCAATAGAAGCTTTCTTTTTGCTGTACGATACGATAAGCTTTTCGCTAGGCAGGGTCAAGGCGATCGTACTATAACGAAATTAGGTGGTTATGAACGGAATGAAAGAACAATTCACCAAGCTTTTTGGATTTACCGAGCGGAGCAGCGGAGAAGAGATCAAACAAATCCCGGTTCATGAGGTCATCAGCAGTCCTTATCAGCCACGGACTATTTTTGATGACGATAAGATAGACGAACTCTGTCAGACTATCAAAACTCACGGTGTGATCCAGCCTATTGTCGTGCGGATGCGCGATTCCCAGTATGAGATTATCGCGGGTGAACGGCGCTGGCGGGCTGTGAAGAAGCTTGGTCTGGAGACAATTCCGGCTATTGTTCGTGAGTTCAATGATTCACAGGCTGCATCTATTGCCTTAATCGAAAATTTGCAGCGTGAAGGTTTGACCTCAATTGAAGAAGCTATCGCTTATCAGAATTTGATTGATCTTCACCAATTGACTCAAGAAAGCTTGGCACAGCGTCTCGGTAAAAGCCAGTCAACAATCGCGAATAAAATCCGCTTGCTGCAATTACCTGAACAGGTTAAAACTGCACTTATGGAACGCCAAATTACAGAACGGCATGCCCGTTCCTTGTTATCTCTTGACAGTGTGGAAATGCAGTTGAAGGTGCTCGCGGAGATTATTTCTAAAGGCTTAAATGTTAAGCAGACAGAGGCAAGGATCGCATTTTATAAAGCTGTGAATCAAACCAAAAAATCCAAACGGGTTTCCTATACAAAGGATGTCCGGCTCGCACTAAATACAATTCGTCAATCCATAGATATGGTATCAGGTTCTGGAATGGAGATTAAAACCTCGGAAAATGACCGCGGTGACCATTACGAGATCGTGATTCAAATCCCAAAAAGATAATTCGTTTTAAAAGCTGAAGGCGGCCCTGAGGTGATTGGCCGCCTTTTCTGTGACTTGAACCGGAGTATATCACATCAGACAGAAATGAAACGATATTTGTATATTTGTCTATATTTCTCGCAAAAAGTGATGCCGTATTCAATTTACGATTGCGCCGTAACAACTCACGACCTACAAGATGATTCTTCCTAACAATTCGAGGTGAAATAAGTGTCCAAGATTATTGCCATAGCAAATCAAAAAGGTGGAGTCGGTAAAACGACAACCTCTGTGAACCTTGGTGCCGGTATGGCTACTTTAGGGAAAAGAGTGCTTCTTGTCGATATTGATCCGCAAGGCAACACTACAAGCGGCGTTGGCATCAACAAAGCGGATGTAGCAAATTGCATTTATGATATCCTTATTAATGAAGTGAATCCTCAGGAAACGATATTGGAAACACAAATTGAGGGGCTTCATATTATCCCGGCAACAATTCAATTGGCGGGTGCGGAGATTGAATTGGTATCTACAATTTCCAGAGAGCTGAAGCTGAAGAAGGCGCTTAATGCGGTGAAGAGCAATTATGATTATATTATCATTGATTGTCCTCCATCATTGGGTATCCTTACCATTAATTCACTGACGGCTGCAGATTCAGTGATTATTCCTATCCAGTGTGAATATTATGCCCTTGAAGGATTAAGCCAGCTGCTTAACACTGTGCGTCTCGTGCAAAAGAACCTCAACCCGCATTTAAAGATTGAAGGGGTATTGTTAACCATGCTTGATGCCCGGACTAATCTGGGGATCCAAGTGATTGAAGAAGTGAAAAAGTATTTCCAGGAAAAAGTTTACAAGACGATTATCCCACGCAATGTGCGGTTGAGTGAAGCGCCTTCCCACGGGCAATCGATTATTACTTATGATACCCGTTCCAAAGGAGCGGAAGTGTATTTAGAGCTGGCAAAGGAAGTGATCTCTTATGAGTAAGCGTTTAGGGAAAGGTCTCGATGCGTTAATTCCATCCTTGTCTATTAATGAAGACGATAAGGTTGTGGAGATACCTCTAGGGCAATTGCGCGCTAACCCTTATCAGCCCCGTAAGGACTTTAATGAGGAAGCCATACAAGAGTTGGCTGAATCCATAAGACAACATGGTGTAATCCAACCGATTATTGTTCGCGCTGTGCTAAAAGGTTATGAAATCATCGCCGGTGAACGCAGATTCCGCGCTTCGCAATATTGTGGAAAAGCAACCATTCCTGCTGTTGTGCGAAGTCTTAGCGACCAGCAAGTTATGGAAATTGCCCTGATTGAAAATCTGCAGCGGGAAAATCTAAACGCGATGGAAATCGCAGTTGCTTATCAGGGGTTGATGGATCAATTTTCGCTTACCCAAGAGGAGCTTTCACTGAAGGTAGGTAAATCAAGATCGCATATCGCTAACTTTTTACGACTGTTGACTTTGCCGGAAGAAGTGAAGGAATATGTTTCACGTGGAACAATTTCCATGGGACACGCTCGGGCAATCGTTGCCTTGAAAGATCCGGATACGGTGAAACAGTTAGCGGATCAATGTGTGGAACAGCAGTGGAATGTCAGACAGTTAGAAGAGGTCGTAAAGAACCTGGACCGTAAACCTGCCAATGGCATAAAAGCGAAAGTTGTTAAACGTGATCCATACATTGATAATGTTGAGGAAGGATTGCGCGAGCGATTCAAAACAACAGTGAAGATTAAACAAGGTAAAGAAAAAGGCAAAATTGAAATCAATTATTACAGTGCCCAAGACCTGGAAAGATTACTGGAACTATTGGGAAACTGATTTGGATATCTGTGCCCGAAAACATATCCTGAGATATCCTTTAGCGGATATGGAGGGGTGTGTTTTTTAAATGAGAAAAAGTGAGGGTGGAGAGATGGAGGAATTGGTTTATTTAGATCATGCGGCAACTTCATGGCCTAAGCCCCCTGAGGTGGCTGCCGCGATGCTGGATGCCCTGCAACACTCCGGCGCGAATGCTGGCCGTGGTAATCACTCGCTGGCCATTGGGACAGGCAGGGTACTGGTGAGAGCGCGAAGCATGCTTGCTGAACTTTTTTCTATCTCCAACGCACAGGATATTGCCTTTACCCACAATACAACAATGGGGCTAAATATGGCCATTAAGGGTACACTGCAACGGGGGGATCATGTCATCTCAACGATGACGGAACATAATTCCGTTCGTAGGCCGCTGGAGTATTTACGCCGGACTTTAGAAGTAGAAGTAGATTATTTGCGCGTCGATTCTAAAGGCCAGGTCGATTTGCTGGAACTTCAAAAATCATTAATATGCAATACTAAAATGGTGATCTGCAATCATAGTTCCAATCTGCTGGGCAGTATTCTGCCGATCGGAGAAATTGGCGACATCGCAAAGTCTCACGGGGCGGTGTTTCTGGTGGATGCTGCGCAAAGTGCCGGGACGCTGGAAATAGATGTAGCCCAAATGAATATTGATTTGCTTGCATTTCCTGGTCATAAAGGGCTGCTTGGACCGCAGGGGACAGGAGGACTATATATTGCTCCAAACCTTGATTTAGAGCCATTGATGCATGGAGGGACAGGCAGTCAGTCTGAAATCAGTGAGCAGCCTACTGTTCGGCCTGACCGGTATGAAGCGGGGACACAAAACGCTGTAGGGATAGCCGGGCTGCTTGCAGGCTTGAAAAAGATAAAGTCTTTAGGCCCGGCGAATATTCACCGGCAGGAATGGCTGCTGACACAGAAACTAATGGAAGGCTTGTCCGGCATTCCTGGTATGAGGTTGCTTGGGCCTGGGATTGGTGTTTCGCGCAGCGGAATTGTTTCGTTTACAATAGAAGGGCAGGAGTCGGCAGAGATCGCACATCGGCTGGACCGGGAGTATAACATTGCTGTGCGTGCCGGTATGCACTGTACTCCGTTGGCCCATAAAGCGGCGGAGACACTGGAGAGCGGTGCTGTACGGGCAAGTGTAGGAGTCAGCTCCACGGAACATGATATAAACAGAATGCTGGTCGCCATGGAGGAACTATATGGCTTTGCCCGCAGCAGATAAATACGAAGGATGGTCCATATATGTCAGAATTGAATCAGTTAATAAATGAGCAATTATCCTGGTTTGTTATTGCGTTCACCGTTGTGGTTATAATAATGGCTATAGTGTTGATTGTTCAGGGCAGCAAGCTTGGCAAGATGCGGCGCAGATATGAAACGATGATGAGCGGTAGTGGTGTGGAAGATCTGGAAAGCTTGTTAATTGATCTTAAGAATCAAGGCGATATGCTGGAAGAGGAGCAGAAGGAGCACAAGGCTTTGATTGAAGCTGCTCAGGCTAAAATGCGCGGCATGAAGTCAAAGATGGCTATGAAGCGATATAATGCCTTCGGTGAACGCGGAAATGACCTGAGCTTTTCGCTGGCAATAGTGGATGACAATCGCAGCGGAATTGTGCTCACCAGTCTTCATAATCGTGAGAACTCCTATATCTATTCCAAACCGCTTGAAGCGGGAGAATCCCAATATCCTTTGTCTCCAGAAGAGAAGGAAGTTATTGCTCTCGCGTTGCAGCAGATTTAGCATGAAGATTCCACTGTTTCAGGGCAGAATAGAGGCTGACAGCAATAATATCAGATAACCGCATTACAAGGCTCAATCTTGTATTCTGTAATACGAAGTACTCCATAAAGCCGCCTACATTAACGATGCCAGTCAGATGGATATCGCCAACAGGGGGAAGTTGCTTGTTAACGCCGGCTCCGGGTTTTAAAGGTCCGTCTACGACCTGAATACAGCCGACACTCGTAGAATGGCCCAGGCAGGCATCTATACCAATGATAAAAGGGTTATTATACTTCTCTCGGATGAGGGTAAGGGTTTCTTCCAGATTAACGGCATGCACAGGCTCGTCCAGTGTTCCATACAGGTGGAACAGAGGGCTGTGGAACCGCGCCAGGGCTGTTCCAACCAGCGGTCCAAGTGAATCTCCGGTTGAACGGTCCGTGCCTATACAGACGATCACAATCGGTGTATCGGGACGGGTGCGGGAAAAGTGAAAAAGCAGACGGTGGGTAATAGCAGAATAGATATTGGGATCGGCATGTGATATTTTTAAACAGGATGTTTCTTGCAGTGGTGCAGCTTTAGAAGAAGAGTTCATATAATCTTCCTTTCTGAGGGGGACTCTACGAAAATATCAGCAGGCTTGTCTTTCAGTTGAAAGGTTGCTGATGATCCTAGTATATGGATGAAAGAGATTTTTTATACTACAGGGGCAAGAGATAGGACGTTTAACCCAGAGGGAGGCGTGGAGATGGAGGAAGAGCTGCTGATTGCTTTTGATTCTACGCAGCAGGCGCTGCGCGCCGAAATGCTGCTGGAATACGCGGAAATCGAAATTGATATCTTCCCGACTCCCAAAGAAATTACAGCAGGCTGTGCAATGTCTATTCAGTTCTTTCGGGGAGCAATCGGGGAAGTCCGGAAGATTATAGCGGAGCAGGACGTTGAAATCCGCGGGATCTATGGCAAGGACAATAAAGGAAGAGGTTATACACTTATCACCGAAGGGGAGGGAGTAGATGAATAAGTGGATGTTGAATGCAGAAGAACCTACAGATCCATTGAAAGCTGCATATACTCTTAGTGATAAGGTGTGGGAGTTTTTCACCAACACGGAAATGTGGGCCAATGTACTGTTTTCAGGCTTGCGGATTCTTATCATCTTCATTCTGACCCGGGTCATTATAAAAGTGGTATCCAAGATCATTGACCGTTCAATGGAACGGGAGACCCGTGGCAGAATACTGGTGAACAGCCGCCGGTTCTCAACCGTTGGAGGACTGCTGAAAAATGTGGTTACGTTTATCTGTAATTTTGTAATGATCATGATAATTCTCGCTGAATTTAATTTTAATTTGGGCCCGCTGCTGGCAGGAGCCGGGGTAGTGGGGCTTGCTATTGGTTTTGGAGCGCAGAGTTTGGTCAAAGATGTAATTACCGGATTCTTTATCATTTTTGAGGATCAGTTCGCGGTAGGTGATGTAATCCAGACCGGTACTTATAAAGGGACTGTAGAGATGATCGGTCTCAGAACGACAAGACTGCTGAGCACTACCGGTGAGGTTCATATCATCCCGAATGGTACCATTATCAATGTGACCAACTATTCCCTTGCCAACGCTTTAGCAGTGGTGGATGTTCCGGTGAAAATAGAGCGGGGGCTTGAAGGCACTCTTTCATTGATTGGTGAAGCGCTTGTGGGAATCGAGGAACGTAATTCAAATGTACTCGCGTACCCGAATATACTGGGGATTCAGTCCATGAGCACTTCAGAATATGTGATTCGTGTGGCGGCGAACTGTCTCCCTAACGCCAGAGAATCGGCAGAACGGCAGATCCAGAGCGATATCAAACAGGCGCTGGAGAAGCAGATTAGTCTGGAGGCGGCTAAGGCCGAGCAGGAAGCGCGTGAACTGGCGGAGCGCGAGGCTCGGGCAGCGGAAGCCGAGGCGCTTGAAGCGGCACGCAGAGCCCGGGAAACCGAGGGGAATAACCCGATAAGGCAAGTCGCTGCGGCTCAGGAAAGAGAAGGCGAAGAGGGGGAAGAGTGATGGAACGGAAGGTTTTCCAGTTGGGTGATGTTGTGCAGATGAAGAAGCCGCATCCTTGCGGCACTAATGAAATGGAGATTATCCGCATGGGTATGGACATCCGTATTAAGTGCATCGGCTGCCAGCATAGTGTCCTGATTCCCCGTGCAAAGTTCGAGAAGAACATGAAAAAGGTTCTGCGTGCAGCGGAAAGCGGACTTGAATAATTAAGCTTGCAAAGCAAGCTGCATCATGATACAATAAATCTTGCTGCGGAGAGGTACCCAAGAGGCCCAAGGGGGCTGACTCGAAATCAGTTAGGCGTGTCACAGCGTGCGTGGGTTCGAATCCCACCCTCTCCGCCACTACAGCATCTTATAATCGTTAATCCAACCTTCGCTGATCGGCGGAGG
>NZ_JBOFBG010000060.1:0-25185 GCF_051594305.1 Paenibacillus sp. IHBB 3054
ATTAAAAATATTTTCCACCTATTATAACACTATTATTATATTTCCTATAATGATTATCATCTATTTAAATCTTCGGAAACACATGGTCTTAACAGGTATTCGTTATTCTATTCGGCACAACGATAGCATTTTGGTTCTATATAGATAGTTTACAAAGTCTTTCACAAAAAGAGACAAGCCTTCTAGGTAGATTGGAGCCACTAGCCGCTATATTAACAACTGTATTTTGGTTAAAAGAGCCTTTTGGATTTTTCCAATGGATATGCACAGCATGAATCATCGGACTGATTTTGTTATAAACATTGAATAAGAAGTCTACTGCAAATAATCAATGACTTTAGATGTGAGGTATTCACCATCAGGTGGCGCGCCGTTGCCCGAGGCGAACCGTGAGGTGACCGGCCACACTGAATCGTTGAAAATTCGTGAAGGTTCTGCAATACTATCTATAAAATTATGAATTATGGGGGATTCGATTATGGAAACCGTTGCGCCTAAAGGATGCGACACACTGGTCGGCGCGCCGGCCGCCATCGCGGCGGGTTATCGCCATACCGTCGGGCTTAAATCGGACGGCACGGTGACGGCTGTGGGTGATAATAAATATGGCCAATGTGATGTAAGCGGCTGGCGCGATATTGTGGCGGTTGCGGCGGGTAATGCTCATACGGGTAACTCTCATACAATCGGGCTAAAATCGGACGGTACGGTGGCGGCTGTGGGTTGGAATAAGCATGACCAATGCGATGTAAGCGGCTGGCGCGACATTGTGGCGGTTGCGGCGGGTTGGCGTCGTACCGTCGGGCTTAAATCAGATGGCACCGTGGTGGCTGTGGGTCGAAATAATGAAGGCCAATGCAATGTAAGCGGCTGGCGCGATATTGCGGCGGTTGCGGCAGGTGACTGGCATACCGTCGGGCTTACATCGGACGGCACGGTGACGTTTGCAGGTAATAATCGGTATGGCCAATGCAATGTAAGTGACTGGCGTGATATGATGACGGTTGCGGCGGGTTACCTTCATACCGTCGGGCTAAAATCAGACGGTACGGTGGCGGCTGTAGGTTGGAATAAGCGTAACCAATGTGATGTAAGCGGCTGGCGCGGTATTGTGGCGATAGCGGCGGGTAGTAATCATACCATCGGCCTTAAATCGGACGGTACGGTGGCGGCTGTGGGTTGGAATGAGCATGGTCACAATATAAGCGGCTGGCGCGATATTGTGGCGGTTGCAGCGGGTTGCGCTCATACCATTGGTCTTAAATCGGACGGTACAGTGGTTGCTGTAGGTGATAATCAATATGGCCAATGCGATGTAAGCGGCTGGCGCGGCATCCAACTACCCGGCTATTAATTTTCAATAATAATATTTATAATTATGATAGCCATGCGCCGATTTCCCTCGTATGGCTTATGTTTTGTGTTCAAGAAAAATGAATTTTTGACTGGATATGTTCAATTTATGCGGATTTATTTAATGGATTATCATTAGGTTCTCAGTCTACAACTTTATTTTCCTAGTCTACTACAAGTGCTTAGATTTCGCATAACGTTGTTGTATTCACGACGCCGAGAGGCTTAAGGGCGCTTGCGCCCGGGTCGAAGACTTAGCCAGTGCAGGGTTATCTGCTGAGTTCACTTCCCCGAAAAACCTCTTACAGACCAAGGGCCGTATGGGCTGCAGCGTGAATACCTTGTTAGATGATGTATCTGCCTTCTTGAACTACAGGCATAAGGTCTATATGGTGTTATAATAAATGTTCTTCATGTATTTTTGATCCCCATAACGAATCTCTTTTGGATACTCTTCACTGTTGATCTCTAACTTCAGTAAATCATCATTACTCTCTTTTATTTTACTTTTAATCTCTGCCCTTGAGTGTATATTATTAAGTATATTCCTTACCCGCTTATCGTTATCATGTTTAATTTCACAGCGGACTCCTAATTTCACCATGTTATGCTGATCAGTAAAGTCATTAAACAAATCTATTAATATAAAACTATCCCTATCGTCTTTCGTAAAAAATACAAAAACATCTCCCTTTCCTGCTCTGCTAGGTCCTTCGCCATATGATAAATACTGGTCACATAATTCCATGAAATTAAATCTTATATTTAATTGTCTCATTAATTCTTCTAAACTAAATACCTCAAACGTGTCATCTATCAAATCAAAAAACGGTAGATAAAAAGAAAATTCAATATATCTTTTCATTCTTAATTCCTTTCATTATTTAATAAAGCTAACTTTTGCAGATATTTCATATAACGTTAATGTGTTCACGACGTCCCACCACCTTAAGCCTGAAGGGCGGCCGCGATGCGGCTAGGTGGTGCGGATGTGTCCGGCTGATTTCGCTTCCCTGCAGCTGAATGACTCCAGTCGAATCTGCTTCCTTACTCCTGCCGGACCGAGGGGTGAATGCCCGAAGCGTGAAATGGTGTTATGCGATGGTGCCGGCTTCTTTGAGATACATTCAAAATTTTCTGTTGTATAAATATGTAAGATTATTTAGGTAGTCATATTCAATTGTTATATCTTCATATTCCTCAATCTTTTCCATTTCAATTGGTACAACTAGTCTTTCGTAGTTATTTTTGTTGTTGATTACCATAAAATACGCCATTAATATTCCTTTTATCATGTTTTCGTGCATTGGTTCTCTAACTAATAATTCAGAAATAAAAACATCTTTATCACTATTTCCACAATTCAGGGCAACATGATAGTCCCAAAAAGGAATTGTACTTTTGCTTCCTGCAGAACAAACAATAGGATACTTTGCACTAATAAAATTGAAAACGATTGAATTAACCTCGTCGATCGTTAGATTCTTTGGTTTTTTTATTGAATGGGTTTCATCATTGTGAATTATTATGCAATAAGGGATGCTTGAAATATGATCTTTAAACTTTGTAACTAGTCCTTCCCTAAGATACATCGGGCCTATCAAGAGGATTCCTCCTTAATAAGATTTACGGCACTTTCGCATAACGTCTTATTTACGAACTTCGTAAATAACTCTATGTAGAGTATTCGCGAAATTATTGAGCTATCCTGCCCGTTCGTTTAATCCCCTCGACGGTCTAATACTTTATTTTCTGAGTCTAAAATATTACTTTCTCCTTACACTTCCATTTACAAAAAAAAAGAGCCTCCCTGGGATTTCAGGACGGCTCTTGATATCTGTGTTGCTTTTCTACTTTTTCAAATGGTCTTATGCCTTCAGAACGAACTAAGGCATTAATCTAATTCATCACGTTATATTACTTCATAACTTTAATGTCTACTTCACAACTATAATGTCTTTATACATCAACATAAGAATTGTCAGGTGATAAAAATCCGTGAAACTAATTTAATTAACTGAACTTTCGCAGACCAGCTTGTTTTCTTTGATAAACGCTCAAAGCTGCTCTTTTATCCAGACTCTAATTCAGTCAAATCCAGCAATGCATGTTGCCTCAGCTACATCGAAGCTTGTTTGCCAATTAAGTGCTGCGAAGTTCCTTTCAACTATGTATTCTTCTGCTTTGCAACTTGCATACCGCCGATGATAAGCATGATAATCCCAATTACTGCTAGAATAATCCGAACTAAGAATGGACTCAATGAAAACACAGTTTCACCTTGCCAGTACAATCCGAACAACCTTTCATTCAGCCCCACAATCGCCAATAATGGCTTAAAAAACAAACTCAGCGCTAATAATACTATCCCCCAAATAATATTGCTATTCATTGATTCAAAACCTCTTTTCCAATTAAGATAAATGAAGATTATTTCACAATAATACTTACCCTTGCATCAACTCTCCCCGTTTACGCACAATTCTGACAGCATCAGCACTTTTTTGATCTACCACAATTGTTTCTATGTTCATTCACGTCCTTACCTTTTCATTCCTTACGATAAAGGAAACAAATATAAGTAGAGCTGCAAAGCTAAACAAATATATCAGCTGCTGTGAAGAAGCAGCAATACCTTTCCCGGCTATAACATCTCTACCTGCTTGCAAAAACCATGTCGTCGGAAAAAAATCTCCGATCTGCTGCGCAAATTTAGGCATAATCTCCCGCGGCCAAAAACAACCCCCCAGCATTAGCATAGGAAAGTAAATTAAAGTCGAGAGCGAACCAGCCATTAGGCGGGTGTTCGAGAATCTGCTGATTGCTACACCTAGAGCGACACAAACAAGGGAGAAAGCCAAGCACACGAGCAACACTTCTTGTTTCTGCCCAGAGGTCTGCCCAAATGGAAAATCTACTATGCTAGATATAATGCTCAGTAACAATACTGATTGAATAGCAGCGATCACAAAACATGCCAGCATGTTTTGTATGAGATAACTAAATCTTGAAACGGGCGTAACTGCAATACGATCATATACACCTGATAATTTATCCTGCAAGATTAAACTGGTGGAGAATGTCATGAGAAATATCATACCACAAGCAATAAATCCTAATGATTTTACCGCATTGTTGACGTCTCGTTCTGAACCTGCATACTTAATCGCACTTTCATATGTAACGTTAAACGCGCTGTTCTTGTAATGATCCATGCCTTGGTAAAAAATCTTCTCATCACCTCCAGACGCTCTTGCAATTTGTTTTGCAGAAGATACATAGCTTGACACATACACTTTCACAGGACCAAAGATGTCAGTACCTGCTAAATCATAGATTAATACAGAGACGTCCTCACCATTCAACAAGCTTTCGGTGAAGCCCTGCTGAAAAAGCAACCCACCGTCTAGTTCTGAATTAATAACCATGCTTTTGACATCATCATTGCTCGTCAGATTGATAATCTCGTACTGCCCCTTCAATTGTTCTATAAAATCTTGAGTGAACAAGGTATTGTCTTCATCTATTATCCCAACTTTATATTGAACTTCCTGGGATGTTACCACAATCAAAAAAACAATCAGTAAAATCGGTATAACAAAAATAAACAACAAACTCCAACCCTTCTGGATAACACGTCTAATACAATTAAGAAATATTGTCATTCTACCGTCCTCCTCGAAGCAACCAGGCTTACAAGCACAAATCCGACACAAATCAATAACATTACGCCTATATTAATAAGTGCCTGTTCCACTTGATTCCCATATACGACATTGAAAAGAGCAGTCTTAGCGTAAAAGCTTGGTGATAGATAGGCAAGTGATCCAAAGTCCACGATTACAAAACCGCCAACGATGAAAGTCCCCCCCAGCGTAATGAAATTGGATAATGATTGTGCTTTTTGAATGCTACGTGTAATAATAACTAGCATCATCCCAAGTAGTGTAACGAGTATGGATAATATAAACAAAGTAAGAAGTACAACTATAATATGATTTCCCCAATCCACACCATATACGTACTTTGTAAGCAAGAGTAAGATGACCGCTTGGAAAAATGTCACCAATGACAAACCAAGTCCTTTGCCAATATATTGTACATACGGTTTCACAGCAGACAAGCGCATTCGATTACCTAAAGTGCCCAAATAGTCTTCAGACGCCATAAAAATACCGTATTCTTGCCCGTATAATAATAGCATCAGTATCATCGCTATGCTGTAATACCCCATCGCAGTCGTCGCTTGCAAACTTGAATTTGAACTTGAACTTGTTAAGGATTGTTCTTTGACATTCTCTTCATTATTCTTCTGCTGCTCGGAACTCATTGCATCGACTTCAATTTGTCCTGTTATGTTGTAAATAACGCTAGACGTATTCATCAAATTGGTTAGACTACTTACAATGTTCTTAACAACCAGCGTAGGTACACCGTATTCTGTTGATAAGTAGACATTGACGACATGGGGGAGATCTCTATCGTCAGAGAAATTATCAGGAATATAAATAATGGCATCTGCTTTATCCTTAATAATAAGGACTTTTCCATCATCTAATGACTTAACCGGCTTTAGTTCCGCAAGCTGAGTAACATCATTTGAATGTAAAACAGCATCAAAAATAGCGCCATACCTGCCTGAATCAAGGTTTGCATAAGCTATTGTGACCTTCCCCAATGACCTTTGTATATCATATGTACTACCGAATACCGAACCCAAAATGAGAATAATGATGGCATATGTAAGCAGATTAATCAAAATTGCTTTTGGATTCATGATCATCCTTTTAACCGCATAGAACATCTGGAACAAAATACTCATTACATATCCTCTTTTCCGAATTAATCACGCAACTTTTTACCAGTTAATTGGAGGAAAACAGTTTCCAAATCCGGTTTTTTTACTTCCATAAATTTTATATTAAAGTGTTGCTTGATTAATTGTTCCAATAAACGAGGAATACAACTGTCACCTTTATCTAGTTTAATTTCTAATATCTCTTTGTTAACACTAAAGGACAAAACTCCATCAAAGGACTCGATTACTTTGACAGCTTCTGCTGTATTAGCAGTGAGTTCCAATCTTAGGCACTGTTCGTGGATATGGTCTGCGATTAATTCGTCAATTGTCCCAAGTGCAATTATCTGACCGAAATCCATGATAGCAACACGGTCACAGATTGCTTCAATCTCTTCCATATAGTGAGTCGTATAAATGACCGTCGTGCCTTCTTTGTTCATTATACGGATAGATTCCAAGATATGATTGCGTGATTGCGGATCAACCCCAACCGTCGGTTCGTCCATAAATAGAACACGCGGTTTATGCACAATCGCACAAGCAATATTGAGCCTTCGCTTCATGCCGCCTGAAAAGGTGCTCACTTTCGATTTCCTTCTGTCCCACAGACCAGTAAACTCCAGTGCCTTCTTAACCATTTGTGCTAACTCATTTCCTCGCAGACCATACAATCTGCCCCAATAAGTGACATTATCTATCGCATTTAACGTTTCAAATACAGCAATTTCCTGAGGAACGTAACCAATTTCACGTTTAATTTCTGTTGCATGTGTTGAAAAGTCTTTGCCGAGTATCTTCACTGAGCCACTGTTAAAACGTAAAAGTCCTAATATCGTATTCATCAACGTAGACTTCCCAGCCCCATTAGGTCCTAGCAACCCAAATATCTCACCTTCACGTATGCTCAGATTAACCCCTTTCAACACATCGAGTTTATTGTATTTTTTGACCACGTCTGAAACTTCGATTATCATACGCACATCCTCTATAATACAGGTCGTCATGTTCTACCCCCACATCAATAGTAAATGAATCAATTTCATAAATCTCAGTCCTTGATATAACAAGGTTCTTCAGGCATAAAAAGGGAGTACTGAACTCATCATAAAAAAATGCGAAAAGGGTGTATATAGAATAACGATAAGCTGTATCCACGAACCAATAAGATGCAAAAAAGCAGTAAGCATAGAGCTTACCGCCTTCTTTTAAAGAGCCTTAAATGCTGCTTTATGATTGTATAGACTACTCGTAAGTTCCTTTCTTAACTGCCTTTAGTCTTTCGTTGATCCTGCCTGCTTCCTTTTTATCATTCTCATAGGACAATAGACGAACTATGGCATAAACCACTGCAATTTCGATTGCAAGAGTGAGTGCGCCGGATACACTACTTACAGCACCAATTAAGCTGCCAAGAGAAATCAAAAGGATCTCTAAGGTGAAGAAATGGACGACAATTCGGACACGCATTCTCTTCTCACTTATCCCATGAGGAGCATACAAAATAATTCCCGTTAATGCACTCAAAAATGAAAAGGCCATAAGGATATATATCGACTTCAGATCAAAGGCTATATCGGGAGCAAAAATTTGCCGTAAAATTGTAATTATAATGACTACGGATGCGAAGATCATCAAGAACTCCCTAATGGTCTCTTTTACAAATTCAGAAAACCTCATGTCGATCCCCCCTTATAATCCAAGTCTGTTTTTGAGCACGGGTACATACTGTCTTGAGATAACTACACGTTCCCCATTATCAAGCAATGCTACGAACCGGCCGCTTATAGACGGATGAATACTTGCAATCCTGGCAATATTCAAAATCGTAGATTTGGATGCACGAAAACAGTTCTTTTCACTGCATAATTCCTCTAGCTCATACAGCTTTTGTTTGACTTCATACACCTTGTTTTTGCTGTACACAAACACCTTTCCGTCAACGGCCTCGAAATAATAGATATCACTGAGATTAATACGGCTCACACTGTCATCCTGATATCCCAGTATAACAAGAGCTTCTGTTGTCAGCTTATTTACAATCTCGTTTATTTCGTCATCCACTTCATGACACCTGATGCGGATCTCCTCTTCTTGATCTCTGCTGATTTCTTCGATGGAAATTTTAATAGGATCACCCTCGGGATTTCAAATTATTATCTCGAACATAGCGATGAAGATTTAGCCGAATTTTATATGACGCCATTATACATCATATCGATCAATGGAAGAAGTAATTATGAAACCACTCCCGATCGGGCAAAGGAACAGGGCTGGATTAGCAATTGCCAAAAGCCAAATGGTCAAAATGAACGGAGAGCTGACCGCAGAATTACTCGAGAATCAAAATTGTCATGAAATGCGTATGGAAGTTGGATCACTAACTGGTAACTTGCCGGTACAGAATTTCACATCATTCCTTACTCCCTTCTTTGTGTTCTTCCAGATAAAGCACCATACCTACGTTATCAATCAGGCCAAGGAGCAGAACCGAATTGCGATAGAAACCCCTGACAGAAAAGTGTACAATATGGATATAACATATATTTGTAAATCTGACATATATGTATCTTTAAAAATTCATTATTGAGAGGTGTAGTAATGAAAGTGAAATTTATCATCACATTATTTACTTTTACATTATTCCTGGCTTTTGGTTCTGCGGCACACGCAGAAAATCTTCATGACTATTATGAAGATGTAACAGAATCCGACTTGAAAAATAGTATGATTCTTTCTCCTGAAAGCTCCATGGCATTTATTAATGGGCAGAAAGTATCAGCCGTTAAGCCGATTGTGAAAGATGGACGTACACTAGTACCCCTTCGTTTTATTTCTGAAGGATTTGGTGCAAAGGTAGATTTTAATACAAAAGAACAGTCCATTACCATTAAGTACGCTACTAATACCGTTTTCTTGAAAATAGGAAATAAAAATATTTCTATAAACGGTAAATCAAGCGTAATGGACGTGGCTGCAAGCATTTATAACAATACAACGTATATTCCTTTAAGATATATAGGTGAGGCATTTAATAAAAGAGTCTTCTATTTAAAAAATGCAGAGATTCAACCCTATAGCTTGATTATAATTAGGGATGTTAACGCCACAGCAATCGAAAACCTTAATCTCATCCGCGTTTTTAAATTACTATACCAAGGAAAGTCCATTGTCTATAGTGATCGTTTTATGGCAGTCATCAAAGAAAACGGTCAATTATTATCTAGCAATACTTTTAATTTTAATGAGTTTGAACCTTTTGTTTATCAGGATTTGATTGACGGTCGACTGTACGATAAATGGTTTAATACAGATATGGGTAATTTTTATTTGAATTATGCCTGGAACACAACGCAGGAGTTTATTTTATACCGTGTGGAAGGAGAAGAGATTACAAGGGTAGCGATTGAAAAAGCACCGATAGAGGCGGTAAAAACATATTTAAACGATGTCTATTATTTGATTAGATATGGGCGTGGTATTCCCAATCCTCAAGAAACAAGCAATTTAAAATCTGCAACATTTAACAATGGACAATGGTCTACTGATTATTTAGGTATGCCTGGATTTTATTATGGTTTTGACACATTAGCTAAGGTCTATAATTGGCCAATTACTGATAATGGCATTACTACATTTGGCTATCAACGCTTTGGCGATCTAAGCTCTGATGAAAGAAAAAAAACGATTGGAATTTATAGAATCGAGCTGAATGGGCATCACCATGAGCTTGTAACGCCATAAAGTAATTGGCTATATAGAACGCAATTAAGATCATAACCTGACAAGCAGGCGATCAATCGTTTCCATCGGTTGCTGATTGATTCGCTTCATAAATTGACTGACATGAAGTTTAATTTTATAGAATTTTTCAAAAAAGACGTTGTTTACTACATCGGATTTGAGCCACAGCCACAGCCCTTCAACTGGATTGAGGTTTGGACTGTAAGGTGGCAGAAAAACCAATTGTAAACGCGGGTGTTCCTCCAAAAAGGGCTGTAACCCTATAGCATGATGAATCCGGCTGTTATCCAGAATTAAGGCGATTTTTCCATTCGGATAGGCAGTGAGAAGATCCTGGAGAAATCGAATAAAGGCTTCTGTGTTAGCCTTTTCTTCTTCCCGGTGATGCACCTGACCGGTTTCATAGTTAATCGCTCCAAACAATTTGGCTCCTTCGTGTTTACCGTACGTAGGCACTTTGCGTTGTCTGCCGCGCGGGAACCAATTGTACTGCAGCGCTTGATAGGAGCGAATCATCGATTCGTCTTCAAAGAGCAAGTGATCGATCTTTTCAGCTTCCACTTGCTTCTTGAGCTCAGCAAAGATGTGCTTTTTAAAATATGCTTGGGCATCTTCATCGGCTTTAGCCAGCGTATAGGTCGCTTTGGTAAAGCTGAAGTTCATCCGCTTCAACATTGCACTAATCCCACGCACGCTCATGGTGACCCCGAACTCCCGTTTGATCCACTCCGCCACTAGCGGAAGTGTCCAGGTATACCGAGCTTCAAAACCTACATCGGCCGGTTGATGCTGCTCCAGCATCACGGCTAACTGACGACGCTGCTCCTCCGTGAGTTTTGTCGGTTGTCCAGGAGAGTGATCCATCTGAAGACCGGACAGTCCCTGTTCCTGGTAGGCATGCCAATAGAGGCTGATAGTTTGACGTGCACGTCCGAGTATATTACCAATCTCTTCCAGTGTATGGCCTTCCAGACGAAGTCGGACCGCCATAACCCTTTCGTAGAGTCGTTTGTCTGATACCTCTTTCATTGCTGTATTCAAATACTCGATTTCTTCGTTGTTCATCTTCATCGCCGCCTTGTGGAGAGTTAATCTTTATTACCCAATTTGGCGATTGGAGTGAATTCGGTAGATTATTAATTGCGTTCTATATATCTTGCTTATTTAAATTTTTTGCTAATTTCACGACTGTACGGTTTAAAGATACTCTTCTAAATCAAACCCTGGGAGTGAATCACGAACGATAACATTGCACTCCATAGAACCCCCTGTTTCTGATTGAATATAAATGAAATTCATATCTACAGATGCAAAGCGAATGCGACATTCCATCAGGCGTTTATAGAGGGTAATCTCAAACTAGCTTTCTTTAATCACTTTCGAACAAGTATAGTAGACAGGCTGGTATAGTACTCTCTTTTACAGCTATATTTATAGTCATAAGATATTTAAGTATTTATCCGATAGTAGATAATCTGTTTATTTAATAAAAAAACTCCTACCTAAAAAGATCATTTAGATAGAAGTCCTTTTCCACACCATCTCGCTAACAGCAATCTGTCTGTGTTCCTCCGGTTATTATTAATCCTTCCCCTTGCTCATCCTGTACAAAATCAAGTATAAGTACACGACTCACCTCAAAGACCTCAGAATCAATTGAAACTTGAAGACCGTTAATCGTACTGACCAAATCTGTCTCCATCGGTTTCTCTAATGATAGTTGAACACCCAGTCCACAACACCCTCCAGCAGCTTGCGAAATACGCAACGTCTCTACACCAGCCTCTTTCATTATTCGTTCAATATAACCTTTTGCCGGTTCTGTAATGATCATAACCTAATACCTCTTTTCTCAGAAATGGATTTTTCATAAACCCAGGAGATTAATGTGCTCCCGTCTGTTCCAGCTCTGTTCTACCCTCACCCGTTTGCCACGGAATGACCACAAAGTTCCCCCCGGAAATCTGATCAACTTGTTGTATCCAGGCTTGCTCACTAGCTGCACGCTGCTGCAGTATACTATCATTGGTACCACTGGAGGCCAAGCTTTGATTAATCACCCACCACTTTGGAATGATTCCCGCTCTTTGTAAATCCGAACTTAGCCGTTCGGCTTCAAAGACTGGTGTTATTTCCGCATGCGTAATGATCACAACCGCCGTTTCATCCGGATTCCGTAAACGAGGCAGGAGCTTCTTCACAGATAACGGTACTTCTCCGGAAGAATTTGCAATTTCCTTATGATAAGACTCTGTAGCATCAAGAAGCAGCAAGGTGTGCCCTGAAGGTGCTGTATCAATGACAACAATCTCGTGCTCCGCTTTCTCCACCAAGTCCGCAAATGCGCGGAACACGGCTATTTCTTCCGTGCAAGGTGAATTTAATTCTTCCTCAGCATACGCTACACTTTGTTCATCCATCGTTTCCCTGACCTTATCCAGAACTTCCTGGCGATACTTCTTCACTTCAACTTTCGGATCAATATTACTTCGCGTAATCCGCTCTACATCGCCTTGATGCGATAGTTTCTCCGATTGAGCTGCGGGGTCTGTCGTTGTTAAATGAACCTTGAGACCTCGTCCGGCTAATCCCAAGGCTATCGCGTTTGCTACAGTCGTTTTCCCGACGCCGCCTTTTCCCATCGTGAAAATCACACGCTGCCCCTTAACCTCGATATCATCCAGCACTTTGTCCAAATCGGCGTACTCATAATCATTTGTGTGATCGTTGTTTTCAATAGGACTTAGACGCTCCTCAGCGAATAAACGGCGCACATTGTCTACACCTGTTACATTAAAGGAAACCAGGGGTATGCTGTACGTTGGCAACGGTTGAAGCAAGCTTGGCATTTGAGCAAGCGCATCTTGCTGCCGTTTTGAATACGCTGCAGCTGTAGTATCGCCACTGAGTGGATGCTGCAGTATTCCGTTTACAATCAGCAATTGGTTCTTCAGCCCAGTCTCTGCTAATTCTCTAGAAGCACGAGCTGCTTCCTTTAATGGTGCATTGTCCGGACGGGTAACCAGTACAAGAGACGTTTGCATGGGGTCACTCAGTACATCAACCGTTTGTTTATATATCTCCTTACGCTTGTCGAGACCTGCGAGTAATCCACCTTGCGTGGTTCCCTCCTTACTTTTATGCAGGAATTCATTCCAGGCGTTAGGGAGCTGCAAAAGACGAAGGGTGTGCCCTGTTGGGGCTGTATCAAAAATAATGTGATCATATGTCTTGGTTAATTCAGAATCGGTCAGTAGATGTGAAAACTCATTAAAAGAGGCAATTTCAACTGTGCAAGAACCAGACAATTGCTCTTCCATCTGGTTAATGACCACTGCCGGTAGCTTCCCGCGATAGGGGCCAACCACATCCTCACGATACCTTGCTGCCGCCTCTTCCGGGTCAAGATTGGCAACAAACAAGTTTGGTACCTCAGGAATCGGTTTGTAGTTCATATCCAGCTCTGTTTGAAATACATCCTGAAGATTAGAAGCAGGGTCTGTGCTGACTAAAAGAACCTTCTTGCCTTGATCCGCTAAAGCTACTGCAGTCGCACAGGCAGTCGATGTTTTACCTACGCCCCCTTTTCCTGTGAAGAATAAGAAAGGTGTAGCTTGGATCTGACTGATATCAAATGAAGATAACATTGTTGTTTCCTCCTGTTATTTTTTAATTTGTAAGTTAATCCGCTGTCTGCCTTCTAGCCGTTCGATAGGCATATCTGTCCACGCTGAGAGCTCCTCATTGGTGGGCAGAGCGTGCGTCTTCACGACTGTACCATTCACTAATGTAATTGGCATACAGCCGGTGTCCGCAGCTAAGGACTCCTTAACTAACACATTTTCTTCGAACTTTGAAGTATCACTTAACAGGTTATATCCAGTAACATCAAAGCCTGCTTGAGACAACTGGCTAATGGCAACTGCAAAGCGGATAGATGCACGCTTCTCTTCAGGGTTCGTCACCCCCGTTGAACAACATCCACCGGATTCAAAAACTTCTATTTTGACCATTCAAAATGCCTCCTCTTATCCATCAATTTTTTTTGATGTATTGAATAAATTTTTTTACCCGCTATTTATGTTGTCGGCGGGTAAAAAACACAACACACGTCACCTGGCAATACATATTTCATAACCTTCTCATTGATACTGTAGTAATTCCAGCGGCCTTCCTTGCGGCTCTTCAGCAAATCGGCATCAAGCAGCAATTTAAGATGATAGGACAGTTTGGATTGTGGCAGATCCACGATACCTTCCAAATCACACACACAAACCTCGGAACGTTTATTGATTTCATATAAAATTGCTAACCGCTTTTGATCAGCCAGCGCTTTGAACTTTTGTTCGTAGTTTGCAAAAAGCAATGTTTGTTCCGTATTCATACGAAGACTCCTAACGCATCAAATTTATTTGATGCGTTAACTATACCCTATAGCCTTTAAATAGTCAAAGGGGTACCCGTCATTTTTTCAAAAACCGTTTAATATTCTGCACAACATATTTTGCATCTGGCCCGACTCCGCGAACCGTCGCTGACGCAAAGGAACGCTGATTAGATAATCCAACATAATAAAGTCCAGGAGCTTCTGTACTGACACCGGCAACATGCAGAGGTCTACCATCTGATGCAAGTGCACCTGTCCCACTCAGAAAGGGGATATTAGGACGATATCCTGTAGCGAATATCACAACATCAATGGCTTCCCGTTCCCCATCCGCCCAAATAACACCTTCAGGAGAAAAAGCTGAGAACATTGTTCTCTGATCCGGGCTACCGTTATCCATTTTCTTACGATATCCGCCAAGGTCGAATACAGAAATGGGACTAGGCGGCTCTTTGCCGATTCGGTAGAAAGGAAAAGCATCTATGCCTGTGATTTTTAACCAGAAGTGAAGATCAAGACCCATTATGCGCTGCGGCGTAAATCGGACTGGCTGCTGGACAGCTAATGATACGTTAGCATGATTGGCAAGTTCTACTGCAATCTGCACTCCCGAGTTTCCACGGCCGACAACGACAACCCTCTTCCCCAGGAACGATTCCGGGTGTTTATAATCGGAGGAATGAAGAATTCTGCCTTGAAAACTATCCGCTCCTGGAAGACTCGGAAGATGAGGATGATGAAACGAGCCCGATGCGCTAATGAGTGTTTTTGTCCAAAACCTATCTCCTGCTGAGGTTATAACATCAAAGCCACCGTTTCCTAATTCTATTTGTTCTACTTTTTGGTTTACCATTATCGGGAGTTCGAATTTCTCCGCATATTGACGTAAATAAGTGATGACCTCATCTCGCAGCGGATACTCATTTGGAGCTTTTGGAAAAGGGTATCCTGGCAATGACGAATACCGGGCGGGAGAAAACAATTTTAAACTATCATAATATTGCGGCCATGATCCCGTAGGCTGTTCACCGGCTTCCAAGATCATATAATTCAGACCGGCCTATTGCAAATGATACCCGGATGCGAGCCCTGCCTGCCCCCCTCCTATAACTACTGCGTCTAGAGTCTTCTGCATATATATCCACTAACCTCTCCTCATCGAACCAACATGTGTCTAACAGCAGTTATTCTTATTTAGTGCATGGATTAACAGTTCCAAGCTCTCTGCAACCTGCTCCCTTTTATTCTCCGGGATATCCTTCATAATGTTTCCGAAATAAGCGTTCAGAACGGAGCTGATTTGATCATCGAGTATCTGTCCCTTTGGGGAAAGCGTCAGCTTTACATACCGCCGGTTATCCGGATCTGTAATCCGTTCAATCCATTCATTCTCGACAAGACCGTTGACCGTTCTGCTCATTGTACTTTTATCAAGATTAAGTACATTGGCCAGATCGATGAGTGAGATTTGCCCGGCGAGCCCAATCTCCATGACCGCATGACATTGTCCGATCGTTGCACCACAACAGGCAAGCTGAGTTTTTTCCAAAGCTCCAATATTTTTATCAAAAGCTCTCATTAAATTTCGTAGTAAATCAACGGTTTCCATGGATATCACCTTTAACCCCTCTATACAGGCCATAGCCTATTTTGCCATCCATTACGGCTTTAAAGAAAACCTTCTCATTCTCCATAACCTTGGTTACACCACTGATCCCATACTTTTGCAAAATCCGTTTAAGGCTCACTACCCTTTCCGGAAAAGTAAGCAGCTTTGAATAATGAATAACATCCCGGTCTTTTCGTACCTTCCAGAACCTTTCAGGCTTTGACCACTCTTCATGCTCCGATACAATATCAACGGCGCCTGCCTGTATCAACATACGCTTCCATTCTTCAGGCTCCAAGGGGGTCGTTCCATACCTTTCTGACAGTTCTTCCTTCTCCATGTCCGTTATCCGCTTCTTCCAAATGGACTCATGGATCATCACTGTACCTCCAGGCTTTACTACACGCACCATTTCATTTAGCACTTGCTGGGAGTCATCGGGAATTCCGACCGCGCATTCGTTAATTACGGCATCAAAGGAGTTATCGCTGAAAGGTAGTGCCTGGGAGTCTCCCAGTTGAAATGAAATACGCCCTGCATTGCCTGAACGTTGAGCGGAGTCTGTTGCTGATTCAATCATTTTGTCAGAGATATCTTTCCCCGTTACTTGTACGCCGTAGTTCTCCGCATAGAATATCGCCTGTGTCCCTCTTCCGCTGGAAACATCCAAGACCCGCATTCCCGGCTTAAGCTCAGCAACCTCTGCTGTTCGCCTCGTTAAATCAAACCCACCAGGATGGAGCGTTTCGATTCCACTGATTTCAATGGCATCCTCAATTGTGGGTCTATGAATTCCTTTTCTTTTCATCATCATCCCTCCACCTCTATAATGTAACACGCAACAGTTGCATTTTACAACTTAATAACACAAAAAAAAGGCTATCTCCATTAAGAAATAGCCCTTTTGTATATGATTTTTAGTTTATATGGATGGATAAAGGCCCTTGAGTACATCACGCATATCCTGCTTGATGTTGATATCTGGACGCTTCTCTTTGGCCAAAGCTTCAGCCTCTTCTACATTCGCAGCATGGCCAAGTTCAAGCAAGACTCCCGTGGCCACAGTCCCTGTGCGATTCCGTCCGCCAGCGCAATGGAAATAGACTGTCTTCCCGCTATTGACTGCTGCTGTTACCGCCTGGATTGCGGCTTCAACTGAACCTTCCTGGCCGCTCTCATCTTCCACAATGGGAAAATGATGACGGGTCACATGGTCAGGAAAGCCTTCTGCTTTGGTGCCCGTATCTCTTAAATCAAACACATCGGTAATCTCCTGTCCCTGCAGGGCTTCAAGCAGTGCATTCTCCCCGCCGATATATACTTTACCTTCGATCAGTTCATGATAATTTGCCATTATAGTTCTCCCCTATCTCTATTCTCTAGCAGCAGTTGCTTCCGCCACTTAGTGTTAGTCCTGCACCTTGTTCGTCCTGTACGAAATCCAGGGTAAGTCCGCTGATCTGATCAGCTACCCGTGAATCTACGGCCACCTCAACCTCATTGACCAATATTACGGTATCATCAGCTTGTGGTTTCTCAAGTGCCAACTGGTAACTGGGACCGCAGCATCCTGCACCACTATAGCCGAAACGCAAGGTGGAAATACCGGCTTCCTTCATCATGTTTTCAATGAATGTTCTCGCTTGATCCGTAATGTTCATATTATCCACTCTTTCTACTTTGAACTACTTGTCGAGAGTTCTTTAAGCTGCTCATACCCGGTTACTTCGCTTTGCTTCCAAGGGATGATTACCACATGCCCCTCAGCATTTTGTTCTACCTTCTGAATCCAGTTCAGTTCAGCATGAGCCCGGCCGCTAAGTACAGGATCTGTTGTCCCTGCAGCAGCAAAGCTTTGATTGATCGCCCACCATTTTGTAGGAATACCCGCACGCTTCAAATCCTGTTCCAGGCGTGAGGCTTCATAAACCGGCGTTGCCTCCGCCAGGGTAACAATGACGACGCTTGTCTCCTTCGAATCACGAAGTCTCGGCAGTAAATGCTGCACGGAATCCGGAATGACGCCGGAGGAACGGGCGATTTCCTTATGGTATTCCTGAGTGGCATCCAGTAATAACAACGTATGTCCGGTTGGTGCTGTATCTATAACCACAATCTCTTCCTCAGAGCGCTCTACCAAGTCAGCAAATGCTCGAAAAACAGCTATCTCTTCGGTACATGGCGATCTTAAATCCTCCTCTAGAAAAGCAAGCCCCTCTTCATCAAGGGAATCTGCATTCTGGCGGATCACCTCTTGCTGATATTTCTCCAGTTCCACCTTCGGATCAACCCGGCTAAGGGAAATCTGATCGGAATGATCACCGAATACATATTCCAGATGAGCCGCCGGATCTGTTGTACTGAGATGAACCCGGTGTCCCCGTTCGGCTAGGCCAACAGCTATGGCAGAGGCTACGGTAGTTTTACCTACGCCGCCTTTTCCCATCGTAAAGATCACTCGAATCCCGCTTAACTCCAAATCGGAGATCATAGCTTCAAATGATGGGATGTCAGCATTCACCTCTACCTGTTGTACATGATCCGAATTCACTTGGACTGGCGCAAAGAAAGCACGTAAGCTATCTATGCCTGTAAGATTAAAGGGAGCTAACGGGATAGAGTAGCTTGCTAAAGGCTGAAGTTCAGCAGGCATTTGTGACAAAGCCTTCTGCTGTCGTTCTACAAAGCTCTTCGCCACTTCATCTTCGTTGATAGAGGAAGTAAGTACCCCATTAACCACAAGCAGCTGATTTTCAATTCCGGTTTCTTTAAGTTCAGCGGATGCACGTGCAGCTTCCCTTAAAGGAGAAAGCTCCGGACGGGTGACCAGGATCAGGGTAGTCAGGGCCTCGTCCGATAAGGACTTTACCGCTTCATGATATAGCACTTTTTTAGCTTCCAGACCCGCCAGGGGGCCCAGGCAGGAAGCCCCATGCGTACTTTCATCCAGGAATCCGCTCCAGGCTGAAGGCAGCTGTAACAGGCGCAGCGTGTGTCCTGTTGGCGCAGTGTCAAACAGAATATGATCGAACTGTGACTTCAATTTCTCATCCGTCAACAGGGTTGTAAACTCATCAAAAGCAGCAATTTCCACCGTACATGCCCCTGATAACTGTTCTTCCATTGAAGCGACGACCGAATCGGGTAATACTCCCCGGTAAGGAGCAACCACTTTTGCCTTATATTCTTCAGCGGCTGTCTCCGGATCTAAGTTGGCGGCCAAAAGATTGGGCACCCCTTCAATGGGAGTAGGATGGTTAAACAGCTCTATACCGAAAACATCCTGCAGATTGGAGGCTGGGTCCGTACTCACCAGCAGCACCCGTTTGCCGGAGTCTGCCAGCGCTACTGCTGCTGCACAGGCTGTTGAGGTTTTACCCACTCCGCCTTTCCCTGTGAAGAACAGGTACGGTGTCGGCAGCATAGTCAGTGGATCAAAGAGATTAGACATGGTATGCCTTCTTTCTTTTATTGTGGCATCTATTATGACTTTGTCTTGATTTCAAGACGGATACGAGGTTTGGCTATCAATTCAGCTGCGGCAATCCCCGTCCACTGCTCTAACTCTTCATTCGTGGGGTAGCCCTGTTTCTTAACCACTTTCCCGTCCACAAAAGTAACCGGCAATACTTCAGGACCTTCATTAACCAGCAATTGTCTGACTTCAGCATTCGTAACAAAAGCATCCGGTTCACTGGTTAGATTATATCTAGAAACATCTACAGCTTGCTTCTTCAAGTTATGAACTACAGCAGATATACGAATTAATTCAGGATCAGCTACAGGTCCGCATACACCGGTGGAGCAGCACATCGCCGGATCATAGATTTCAATTCTTTTCATGAACTCCATCTCCTCCTTAGAAATACAGCCGGGAAGCCCCGGCTGTACCCTACATTATTTTCCTGTTTCAGCGAATTGTTTGATGCGTTCGCCCACTTGATCACGAACCCGCTGGAAGACAGCCCATTTTTCTTCATCAGTTCCTTGCGCTTTCGCCGGATCATCAAATCCCCAGTGCTCACGTTTCACTTTAGGCGGAGTTATTGGGCATTTATCTGCGGCATCTCCACACAATGTAATCACGAGGTCAGCGTTATTAAGCAGCTGCGGATCAATCATATCCGAAGTTTGAGCTGAGATGTCAATTCCTACTTCGTTCATCGCTTGAACGGCTTTCGGATTCAGACCGTGAGCCTCTATGCCGGCACTGTACACATTCCATTCATCGCTCAAATATTTCTTTGCCCAGCCTTCGGCCATCTGGCTCCGGCAGGAGTTTCCTGTACACAAAAAGTAAATGGTTTTCTTATCCATGAGTCGTAATCTCCTTTGAGTTTAAAATAGATTTAACGTTATATAGAGGCCAAGCAGTGTGATAAACAGCGTAGGGATCGTCAGGATTATACCTGTTTTGAAATACGTCCCCCAGGATATCTTCACTCCTTTGGTCGAAAGCACATGCAGCCACAGCAAGGTCGCCAGTGAACCAATTGGAGTAATCTTCGGTCCCAGGTCAGAACCAATGACATTCGCATAAATCAAAGCTTCCTTAATCAGTCCCGAGGTATGCGTTGCATCAATAGCCAGCGCATCAATCATCACCGTAGGCATGTTATTCATTACGGAAGAGATGATTGCAGCAATAAAGCCCATCCCCATCGTTGCGGCGAATAATCCCTGATCGGCCACAGCCTGAATGACATCCGCAAGGACGTCCGTCAGCCTCGCATTGCGCAGACCATATACGACGACATACATCCCGATGGAAAAGAATACAATCGCCCAGGGCGCACCCTTCACGACTTCCATCGTGGGGACATTAGGACTTCTTCTTGCCATAAGAAGGAAGAAAATTGCGATAACCCCGGCTACAACAGACACGGGAATGTTCAGGAACTCACTCACGAAGTACCCTACCAGCAGAACCGCTAATACCCACCAAGATAGTTTGAACATCTTTTTATCTTTGATAGCTTCCTGCGGATTTTTCAGCTGTGAGCTGTCGAAGTTTTTTGGGATGCTTTTACGGAAAAAGAAGTACAGAACCAGAATACTTGCTCCCAAGGAAAACAAAGTAGGCATCAGCATCCGACCAGCGTATTCCATAAAGGTGATCCCGAAAAAGTCCGCCGATACAATGTTCACCAGATTACTTACAACCAGTGGCAAAGACGTAGTATCCGCAATGAACCCGCTGGCGATGATGAACGGAAAGACCTTCTTCTCATCAAAATTCAGCGCACGGACCATGGCCAGCACAATCGGAGTTAGAATAAGCGCCGCTCCGTCGTTGGCAAAAAATGCAGCTACTACCGCACCAAGGATGGTTACAAAGATGAACATCCGGGTTCCGTTTCCCCGGGCGGCTCTAGCCATATGTAGAGCAGCCCATTCAAAGAATCCAATTTTATCGAGGATGAGCGAGATCAGGATGATTGCAACAAAGGCTAGTGTGGCATTCCATACAATCAAAGTGACGTCCTTAACATCGCTAAAGCTGACTACACCTACAAGTAAAGCGAGTACCGCCCCGCCGCAGGCAGACCAACCAATGGACAGATTTTTAGGCTGCCAAATCACAAATACTAAGGTAACAATAAAAATGAAACTTGCTAATAATACCGAAGACAATTCCCTAACCTCCATTTAATCACATGAAATTCTTAAGCCTTTCTTATCGATCTCTTCTAATTCATGATCTTGTGAAGGAACGAAGGCAATCAAGTCTTGAATCAATTTATGTTGAATGCTGTTTGGATTCACCGAGTAATAAATCCACTGTCCTTTCCGGTTCTCTTTGACCAGACCAGCATCTTTTAATTTTCGTAAATGCTGGCTCACGGATGGCTGACTCGTCTTAAAAATTTCAACAAGCTCGCATACACAGCACTCCTGCTTTTCCATAAGCTTCATCATTGTCAGCCTTGTTTTATCTCCCAAAAGCTTTAATGTCTGCGATACTTCTTCTAAATCATTCAGATCAAAACTCATCTTCTGTCCCCCCTTACCTCCATCATTATATAAGCATACACTTATATAATCAAGTGCTAATATACACGTCCTAACTCAGTCCCTTTTAGTTACAATCACATGCTGTATATTCGCCCTTTAATAGAAATAATAGCGATTCTGTATCCGGTAGTGCATCTAAAATGGTGTGAATATAAGAATCCTCCTCTATAGCCAAACTATAATATACCCACTGTGCTCGTTTTGTTTCTTTCACGAGTCCCTGCGCCTTTAATTTTCTTAAATGCTGGCTTACACTGGGTTGAGACATATTTAGTATATCCACCAAATCACAAACACACCATTCTCTATCCTTTAACAATCCCATAATTGTAAGTCTGGTTTTGTCACCCAGTAATTTTAATTTCTCTGCCATTTCTATGTTGAACATATGCACTGTCCTCTCAGAATTCCGAATCATGTGGTACATAATTATATACTTATATATTAAATACCATTAGATCCAAAAGCAAGAAAGGTCCGTTAAGTACCTTTCGATTTCTTAATCATTTAGCATTGGTACTCCTACTCCTCTTAATAATTCAATGACTTTTAATTCGATTTCATCACGTGCTGCTCTAACATCTTCTAGCCTGCCCATATGTGTTAAGGGATCAGCAATATCCCACTGAACATTCTTGATGGCAAAGGGAACAATTGGACATTTCTCATTCACTTGCTCACACAACTTAATAATCACTTTTGATTGCATAAATGTCTTCATATCAATCTTCTTGGAGTTCTTGCTGGAAATATCAATCCCAATTTCCTTCATTACTTCAATGGTATATGGATGGATATCACCCGTTTCAAGACCTGCACTTTCTGCGATAACATTCTCACCACCATGATGTCTTGCAAAAGCTTCAGCGATTTGACTGCGACAACGATTTTGGATGCAAAGAAAATAAAGGCGAATTGGTTGTTCCATTTTTATTAACCCCTTTCCGTTATATATAATTATATAATTAAACGTTTATATTCAAATCATTCTTTTTGTTTTGGCAATGTAAAACTTTCGGCCATTTTGGGAGAATATAAAGTAAAATTCATACCCTCCAAGTGCATAGATTATTATACTTGCATTTTGCAAGGAATTGTTTTATAACTTATACATGAGGTGAAAACAATGGAAACCCCACGAGAATTATTCCAAATCATGACCCGGCGTTTAGGTTTGCTCAACAAGGATTGCTGCAGCGTAGGTGGATGTGATCTCTCCACAACCCAAAGCCATCTGCTGTATGAAATTGATAGAAGCCACAATCCCTCCATGCAACAGGTCGCTGAAATACTGGGGACTGATATTACGACTTTCAGCAGACAAGTTCAGTCTTTAGTGAAAATGAATTTGGTTAAAAAGACACCTGATCCCACAGATCGAAGAGTTTATAAGCTGTCGCTTACTCCCGAAGGAAAAATGGCAGCTACAACCATTGATCAACAAATGAACGCATACCTGAATGAAGCTTTCTCAAATATGAGTGAATTTGAAGTAGAAACATTACTACGATCCATTAAGCTTTTCAACGAAGCTATGAGGAAATCCAGCAATTGCTGTGCACCTGTAACAGGGTGATTCCTCTTGACTTATATTTGCAATTTGCAAATTATTTCAACACTCGTCAAATGACAAGGAGGGTTTTAAGATGCTCAGAGATTTATATGTAGCCGAAGTTTTACATAAGCACCGTCAAGAGCAATTACATCAAGTTACGCTACACGCCTGGAAATACTCCAAGGAAAAAACCAAATTCCAGTTGTCTTTTTTCCCCTCGCTTGTTCGTCCGAAACAATCACTCTGCTGCGAGCCCTGCTGTTAAATCAACAAAAGGTAAAGTGAAAGTCTAATCCAACCCTTTACGAGGAGTGTTTTATTATGAGTAAACTTACAAATGACCAGATTGGCCAGAATGTACGGGGCCGCTACCAAAAAATCGCCGTAAAAAAGTTCGAAGCTGCCTCTTCCTGCTGCGCCCCTGCTGACAGCTGCTGTGACTCCCCTTCTGATTTTGATGCTATATCTGCTAAGCTGGGTTATTCCAGCGAGGATCTGGCAGCAGCTCCCGAAGGCGCGAATTTGGGCCTTGGATGCGGCAATCCCCAAGCTATTGCTGAGCTGCAGGCCGGTGAACATGTTCTAGACCTCGGGAGTGGCGGCGGATTCGATTGCTTTCTTGCCTCACGCCAGGTAGGTGAGCAGGGCCATGTAATCGGTGTGGACATGACGCCTGAGATGATCAGCCGAGCAAGGGATAACGCCATTAAAGGGAAATATACTAATACGGAATTTAGATTAGGTGAGATTGAACATCTTCCCCTCGCCAACAATTCGGTAAATGTGATTATCTCTAATTGTGTGATTAACCTCTCGCCGGATAAGCAACAAGTTTTCCGTGAAGCCTATCGTGTCCTCCAGCCAGGCGGCCGTCTGGCCATCTCCGACATTGTAACTACAGCAGAACTTCCCCCTGAGATCAAAAATGATCTGGACGAATTATATTCTGGTTGTATCTCCGGAGCCTCTTCCATCGCTGATGTAGAGCAGATGCTTCGGGAAAGTGGCTTCTCTGAGATTAGTATTGAGCCAAAGACGAATCCAGAACTTTCATCAAAGACTGGGTTCCCGGTGCGAACGTTGACCAATACATCGTTTCTGCTGTAATTAAAGCGAGAAAGTAAGCATTAGGGGGATGTTCATATGATCACTACATTAACTGTTCGTCAGGCCACATCAGCGGATATTATAAGTATCCTTCGCATCTACAATCAAGGGATCGAGGACCGGATCGCTACGCTCGAAACGGAGACGAAAGATTCCTCCTATATGGAGGCATGGTTCAACGATCACCAAGGCCGCTTTAGCGTTTTGGTAGCGGAAAGAGAAGGTGAAGTAGTCGGTTGGGCTTCTCTGAACCCTTACTCCCACCGCTGTGCCTATAATGGGGTCGCTGACCTCTCCGTTTACATTGATCGCAGCTTTCGTGGGCAGGGTGTAGGTAGTTCTCTTCTGGATTCCTTACACAAGGTAGCCAATGAAAACAGCTTTTATAAAATCGTTCTCTTTACCTTTCCGTTCAACCAGAGCGGTCAAGGGCTGTACAAGAAGATGGGTTACCGGCAGGTTGGTGTTTTTGAGAAGCAGGGGATTATGGATGGGCAATTCATTGATGTGATGATTATGGAGAAATTGTTATAATATTGATTCTTCACATACCAATAAAAAGGATCATTAGATCCTTTTTTTGTTGTGATCATTACTAAAACCGAGCCCATATTAGT
>NZ_JBOFBG010000061.1:0-24832 GCF_051594305.1 Paenibacillus sp. IHBB 3054
ATTTATTATGCTATTGATTATTTGTTTTCCAAACTTTAACCCTCTATATTCCTTTGCAACTATTACATCATAGATAAAGGCTCTGTAAATAAAGTCTGATAATACCCTTGCAAAAGCTATTATATTACCATTGTTTGAATCTATGATTGCAATTATCCAACTCTTTTCAAGCATCTTCTTTACACCATCTATTTGCATATTTTTAGTCCAGGTTTCTCTTTTGAAAATTTCAAGCAAGTCCAATATTTGCTTTTCAGAAAGATTGTAGATAAATTCGTATTTAATTGTTTCCAAACTATGATACCCCCATTAACATTATTATTCTTATTATTTCCGAGCAATATTTCGAACAATCTGGCATTCCATATTGCTATATCCGTCTGGGATTTTTATGCAAAATATATTCAGAATTCATGCTGCGGATATCAAGAGAGAAAACCAGATTTTCCGGCGGATAATAGTAATACCAGCTTTCTCGGCGCTGCAGATATTGGACTGGCGACGGTAACGGTTCTTTGTAGTGTAGAAGCCATCTTTCGTCTATCTCGTGTAAGCTCTTCTTTTACAAAGCCTGTATTTACTGTCCCCTCATCCGTTGTAAATTCGCGAGAGCGCTCCCGAATGAATGGCTTCTTTCCTATTGCACTGACAGAGGTCGAACCCTTGTTTGGCGTTGAAAGTAAATAGATGCGTATTGCTGATGGAATATTTCCGATTAAACTCGGCCAATTTATGCATCTCAGGTTTGGCTTTATCGATTGCCTGATGCGTTTTCACCGGAACAATTAAAGTCCAGTTACCCGTATAGGCAAGTTTAATTGGAAAACGCTCGTCCAAATCATCTATGTCCATGCCTATTAAATTAGCTATTTCTAGCTTATTATGGAAAGGAGCATCCTTTACTTACGGCGAAATCTGGGTCATCGTCACTTAGCCTGCCTTGTTTTCGTTTTGTTCCAAACATACCGGAATCAAACCTACACTCGTTTCTAATGTTGATAGAATCCGTTTTTTCGGCCCATCCGTACTTGTTGACAAGCAACCACACGGAAGCGACGGTAGCATGACCGCAAAATCGGATTTCTTCCTGCGGCGTAAAGTAACGGATTCGAAAATTTGCCTTCGGATCAGCAGCAGGCAATATAAATGCCGTCTCTGGCAAATTTAGCTGGTTCGCTATTTTTTGAATCTGCTTTGTTAAATGACTGGCATCGGGTACAACTCTGGCGGGGTTACCTTCGAACGGATTTGGGGTAAACGCATCAACATGATACACTCGAATCTGCTTCATCGTAATGACTCGCTCCCTTCTTTATATTATGATAGTGAAGTTCCAAACCAACGTAAAATGAAGATTCATCATATCATCATGAAGAGAAGTTCATTCGATCGAGGAGCTAAAACATGACACTATATCAATTGGAAGTATTTCTTGCAGTCGTGCAAACGGGCAGTTTCACCAGAGCAGGGGAACTTTTGCATGCAAGCCAATCGGGCGTTAGCCACACTATCGGCGATTTGGAGAAGGAATTAGGGATTATTCTTTTCACGCGCAGCCGCAGTGGCGTTACCCTAACGGATACGGGAGAACAAATTCTAGTACATGTTCGCGAGATCGTTAATCATTCGAATCAAATCAATCAAGTTGCCGCAGTTTCAAGAGACGTGAATGGCGAGACTATACGAATCGGAGCATTTGCCAGTTTCTCGGCCCATGTATTACCCGGTATTAGCCAAGCATTCCGCAATCATTATCCAGGTGTAGAGCTGCTTCTCTTTGAAGGAAACTACGAAGAGGTCAAAGCATGGATCAAGGCAGGCGCCGTAGATCTTGGCTTTTTAGCCGATTCAAGTGATGATGGTTTAGACATCGTGCATCTGCTTACCGACCCGTATGCTGCAATTCTGCCGGCAAATCATCGATTGAAAGAGCATGACATTATTTCCATCGAGCAGCTTACGCATGAACCGTTTTTGTCACTTAAATCGGGGTGTGAACGTCTTGTAATGCGTGCGTTTCAGGAGAATGGACTTACGCTAAATAAGCAGTTCGAGGTGACAGAGCATTCCACTATACTCTCCATGGTTGAAGCAGGAATTGGAGTGGCAGTCATCCCTTCCATGATTCTGCCGGCAGTTCCATTAAATATGATGATTAAACCATTGAGTCCTCCTATTAATCGCGAAATCGATTTAGCGGTACTCTCCATGCAAAATGTCTCTCCAGCTGTATCTGAATTTATTAAATTTACCCAAATGCAGACCTCGTCATCATGTTATCCTGCCCGTTAAATAGGCAGCCAATGATTTCGGCTGCCTATTGTCATAGTGCTAACGTTTTCCGTTAGCTCAACCTATGGGTGCCAAGTTTAACAGAGAACTGATACAAGGCCCTTGGCAGTCCACTAAACTCTAAAACTCCTTGGTTAACTAAGATCCATATTCTATTGGTAATAAATGAATACCCTACGAGTTGGTGCGACGTATCAAATACTCTCGCGACGACACTCCCCGCCTTGATAAACCCATTCTCATCTTGTTCTTGCTCTAGTTCAATGACTGACCTTATTATCACTTCGTCCAGAGCAGATTCATCAGTACCTTTAACAGAATCTTCTTTCCACAAACGGAGCACATGATTTTCATTCGAGAGCATTAGCCATTCTGATTCATACCTTCTTCTTTGGTTAGGATCAAGAGGAACACCTTCATAATACTATTTTACGATTACCTGAAAATGCTCTCGATCGATTAAACCACTAAAATAGGGATTAAATCCTTCTTTGTTACGAAGCCCAGTAGTATTAAAGAGCTCTGTCACATTGACAACATTAACTGGCTGTTTTCGATCTCTCAACAAATGCAATACGAAACGTAAGCCTGTTTGATCATGTGCGTTATCCGCGCACCAAATGACAATGGTTTTATTTCCTGGAATATTCTTTACTGCCTCTACCATTTTAACAAGCAGATGCTCTGGGTCATAGCTGAAGTCCCCATCGTTTTCCGTCAACCAAAATAGTCTATTCTGCTGTCCAGTTTTCGTATCTAAGTTAGATATTGGTCCGACTGAAAACAATTCATTGAATGCTAAGATTTGGCATAGCTCCCGTTTGCCGATTTTACTTAGAGTTACTTTTAATGAACCTGCATCAGAGAGACTGAAAACAAGATAGACATATTGTTGGAGTTCATTCATTTGTAATTTATGGTTGTGAACCGCCTCTATCTGGCTTTGAAGTATATTAACAAGTCCTTCTGCTAACTTTTTTTCTTCAACACTGCCGTCCTTACAATAACGATCTACTGTATTTAACAAATTGTAAAAGAACAACCGCAGGTCATTTCCATCAAATTGATGTAGGCTATCGTAGAACTTCTCCATTGATATCCTTCTCACGGGACATATCCAATATAATACCATATATTGTAACTATCCTGTCCGTTAGCTTAATGAATTAGTGGGCGAAAATTGATTAGATACATACCTAATCGGGAATAGGAACATGTTCTTGTCCCTTTCGGTAATTGGTACAAGTTCTTGTCCTTCAGCATGACTATTCCAGTACTAATATTTCGTTCTATTAATACCTAGCCGCCCGTGTTTACCTCTCATCCAGTCAGTTGTTCATAACAATCTGAGAACTTTCATGTACTATGGGTACTTCCAATGGTTCAGATCATTATACTTATGCTCGGAAGGTAAAGTGTTTGTTGGCAAGAAGGATTTCATAACAACAAAGAACCACCTTCTGGCGGTTCTTTGTCAATCTAGTTTGTATAAGTGCTTTCTGGTGTTGTAGGGGCATTTAAACCTTTAATAGTTGAGCTCACGGATTTTTGATACATCTCTGACTTATACTTTATCGCTTAAACCAACGATTGTTTCGAACGGTCGCAACATCATTGGCAGCTTGCCATTCTCATAGTTGGTAATCCAGATCTCTGAGAAGTTGAGCCCAAGCTCTTCTTCCCCAAACTCCACGATTTGTTCAGTAAGATTGATTAATACAAGCACCTGATGGTCTGCCAGTGTACGTGTATATGCAAATACACTCGGATGATCCGGCATAAGAAGCTCATAGATACCATAAGTCAACGTATCGTGTTCTTTTCACAGCTGAATCATTTGATTATAGAAGTGAAGGATGGAACGTGGTTCCTGGAGTTGTTTCTCTACATTAATATTGACGTAATTGTCATTTACCTTTAGCCATGGAGTACCGGTGGTAAATCCGGCCTGTTTGGCCGAAGACCACTGCATCGGCGTTCTGGAGTTATCGCGACTTGAAGCCCATATGATGTTCATGATTTCCTCATGCGACATCCCCTCTTCGCGTTTGATCTGATATAAATTCCGATCCGCTATGTCGTTATAATCCACTATGGAAGGGAATGCCACGTTTGTCATGCCTATCTCTTGCCCCTGGTAAATGAATGGAGTGCCTTGCATGAAAAAGTACATGGCTCCAAGCGCTGTGGCGCTTTCATACCAATACTCCGCATCATTTCCCCAAGACGAAACTTTGCGAGGCTGATCGTGATTTTCAATAAACAAAGCATTCCAGCCGATGCCTTCCAGAGATTTTTGCCATTTAGTCAAGACGTTTTTCAATTTGGGAACATCAAGTTGCCTGTCCGTGCTGTTTTTCCACAGGTCAAGGTGTTCGAATTGAAAGACCATATTAAATTCACCTCTGACTTTACAGATCCAATCATAGAGATCTTCTTGGTCCTCTACCTTTACTCCATTCGCTTCCCCAACAGTCACTACGTCATATTTGGATAATGTTCCCTCTTTTATCTCTTGCAGATAACGCTGAATTCCTTTGACATTCATATGCTTTTCAAAAGAAGAGATGTATCTGAAGCCTTCTTTGATTGGCATGTCCAACAGGCCCTCTTCTTTGTGAATATGGCTGATTGCATCAACACGGAAACCATCAATACCCTTATCCAGCCACCAATTCATCATTTCATAAATGGATTTCCGAACTTCTTCATTTGCCCAATTCAAGTCCGGTTGTTTTTTGGAGAACAGATGGAGATAGTACTGTCCGGAAACTTCATCATATTCCCAAGCAGAACCGCCAAAGACGCTCTCCCAGTTATTCGGTTCGTCTCCGTTCTTCCCATCTCTCCAGATGTACCAATCTCGTTTAGGGTTATCCAGCGAACCTCTGGATTCTATAAACCACGGGTGTTCGTCACTTGTATGATTGATCACCAAGTCCATAATAAGTTTCATGCTGCGGTGATGAACTTCATTTAGTAATTGATCAAAGTCCGCCATCGTGCCGAATTCAGCCATAATGGAACAGTAATCGCTGATGTCATAACCATTATCATCGTTGGGTGCCTTATAACATCGGGCAGATCCATATCAGATCAATACCGAGATCTTGAATATAATCCAGGTTTGAAATAATCCCCTTAATGTCACCAACCCCATCTCCGTTGGAATCCATAAAACTTCTGGGATAGATTTGATAAGCTACTGCTTCTTTCCACCATACTCTTTTCATTTGATAGAATCCTTCTTTCTTAAGGACTAAACTTTATTTAACGTATTATGCTTTAATCATGGCTAAGGTACATTCTTGCTTCGTATGGACGCAATTCGCTCTCCGTCATATCACCTGTATAATTGCATATCAACAGCTGATTCGTCTGTGCCAATTGTCCCTGAAGCGGGAGTTCGGTCGTATATCCTTTGAAATTGCATATGACAAGAATTTTGGTACCATTCAATGTTCGGGTATATGCAAACACGTCTTGATTCTCTGGAAAGATCAGCTCATATTCACCATATACGATTACTTCATGATCTTTCCTTAATTGAATTAACTTCCGGTAATAATGGAATATGGATTCGGGGTTATTCAAACTTTGTTCGGCATGGATGTGCTTATAATTCGGATTCACCTTAATCCATGGTTCCCCTCGTGTAAAACCAGCGTTATCGGAAGTATCCCATTGCATAGGTGTTCGTGCGTTATCGCGTCCTTTGGCGTAGATCGACTCCATAACGTTGCGTTCAGGATAACCTTTCCCCATTCTTTCCTTATAAAAATTGAGCAATTCTATATCCCGATAATCTTCAATAGCATATTGAACATTCGTCATGCCCAATTCTTCACCCTGATAAATGTAAGGCGTACCTTGCATGCCATGAAGTAGGGTGGCCAACATTTTAGCTGATTCGATCCTGAATTCTCCATCATTTCCCCAACGTGAAACGATTCGAGGCAAGTCGTGGTTATTCCAGAACAAACTGTTCCAGGCGTCACCCTTGAGCTCCGTCTGCCATTTGGACAGCACTTTTTTTAATGACATAACATCTAAAGGCTTTAGATCCCACTTTCCTTTGCCTTCTTGTTCATCCAAGCCGATGTGTTCAAATTGAAATACCATTGAAAACTCACTGCCGTCCGGGTTGCTGTACAGTTTGGCGATTTCCGGAGTGGCGCCCCATGTTTCTCCAACGGTTAGCAGGTCTTCCGCTTTTTGAAACGTCGCTTTGCTCAGTTCCCTGATATATTTATGCAGATTAGGCCCGTTTCCCGTAATCTTCAAATCCGGTTCTTTACCGATTAAGTCGATCACATCAAGTCGAAAACCACCAACACCCTTGTCGATCCACCAATAGATCATGTTGTATATCTCCTGCCGGACTTTGGGGTTTTCCCAGTTAAGATCCGGCTGTTTTACAGAAAATAGATGTAAATAATATTGCCCGATCTCAGGCACCCATTCCCAGGCTGAGCCACCGAATGTGGACCCCAAGTCGTTCGGAGGCGTTCCTTCAACGCCATCTCTCCAGACGTAGTAGTCATGGTACGGATTGTCTTTGCTTTTTTTGGCTTCTTGAAACCAAGGGTGTTCATCCGACGTATGGTTCAACACCAAATCCAAAATGATCCGAATGTCTCGTTTCCCGGCTTCATGAATTAACGTTTCCATATCTTCCAAAGACCCAAACATCGGATCGATATCCTGATAATCTGAAATATCATACCCATAATCATCTTGAGGGGACTTGCAAACGGGTGATAACCAAATCGCACCGATGCCGAGTTCCTGCAAATAATCCAATCGGGACACAATGCCCTCCAAGTCGCCGATTCCATCTCCGTTACTATCTTGAAAGCTCCGTGGATATATTTGATATACAACGGTTTCTTTCCACCATTTTTTATTTTTCATGTTCCATTCAACCTCTCTTTCACACGAAACGTGGTTTATTTTCATCAACTCACAGCATCTCGTTATTCTTTGACGGATCCTACGACAATGCCAGTCACAAAGTATTTTTGCAGCAGCGGATAAATCAGCAATAGCGGGATGACAGCGACTACGATTTTGGCCGCATTCAGGTTTTTTTTCGAAATTTCAGTCAGGTTGCTGAGCTCACTGGAATTCGTGCCGGCTTGAAGCAAATCGGCAATATTCACGTTAAGGGACTGAATATAGGTCATTAGCGGATAATTGCTGACTTTGGTCATATAGATCAAACCGCTGAAGAAGTCATTCCATGTACCCACGATACTGAATAGAGCGACTGTTGCCAGCGCAGGAATGGACACAGGAACATACACTTTGAACAAGACCTGGAGCGGATTCGCCCCATCGATGAACGCTGCTTCTTCAAGCGCTTTAGGTACAGCGGAGAAGAAGTTCATCACGAGGATGACACTGAATATCGGGACAGCGCCTGGCAGAACAAGTGCCCAAATCGTATTCAACATATCCAGGTTTTTGATCAGCAGGTAACTCGGAATCATGCCTCCACTGAACAACATGGCAAAAATCATAATATTCATATAAATGTTTCTGCCTTTAAAATCCCTTTTCGATTTGGATAACGGATAAGCCATCAAAATAATCAGAGTCATGTTAAGCACAAGGGTAAGCGCGACACGTAGAACAGATATGCCAAAGGAACGCCAGAACTGTGGATCATCAATAATTTTGGTATACGCTGCAGTTGTAAAATTGACCGGAACGAGACCTACAGCATTCGCTGATACCGCCTCGCTGCTACTGAATGAAATGGCAACGATATTCCATAACGGAAGAAGGCAGGCCAATGCCAGCATGATGACGATGGCATAGATGACAAACCGGCCAATTCGATCTTTTAAGTTTGCAGAATAGGACACAGGTTTTGCCTCCTTAGAATATTTTTCGGTCCGTATATTTTTTGGCCAACTGGTTGGCAGACAAGAGTAAAACAATGCCGATCACGGACTTGAACAAGCCAACAGCCGTACCGAAGCTATACTGTCGCCCAACGAGACCGATCCGGTAGACATAGGTATCCAGAATATCGCCCGACTCATAGACAACCGGGTTATACAGATTATAGATTTGATCGAAACCGGCGCTCAAAATATTGGTCAGGCTCATTACACCCATGAGCAGAATAATAGGGAGCATGCCCGGCAACGTAATATGCCATACTTTTCTCCACCAACTGGCTCCATCCATTCCTGCCGCTTCATACAGACCGGGATCAATCGACGTAATAGCAGCCAAATAGACGATGGAACTGTAACCAAACTCCTTCCACACGTCTGTTCCGATAATCAGTGGCTGGAACCAGGTGTTGCTGCCAAGGAAATTAATATTTTCCAGGCCAAAGAACGCCAACATTTGATTCACAATTCCGTCCAAACTGAACATGTTGACAACGACGGATGCCAGTACAACCCAAGATAGAAAGTGTGGCAGATAAACAATCGTCTGCACGGATTTTTTTACGTATTTAATACGAATTTCATTTAACAAAACGGAAAAAATGATGGCCATCATCGTTCCGAGCAGAATCTTGCCAATAGCAATCACCAACGTATTGCTGACGACCTGCGCGATATCCGGCAGCTTAAACATATAAATAAAATGCTTCAGCCCTACAAATTCGGAGCCGAACATGCCCTTGGCGGGTATATAGTCCTGAAAAGCCGTAATGATGCCGACCATTGGAACATAGCTGAATACAAGCAAAAACAAAATGCCTGGCAGCATCATCATATGGTACATGGCACCTGCGCCAAGCCGGCCCCTTGCTTTCAAATTCCCCTGTTTCATGATGAACCCCTTTCTTGAAGAAAGGCTGCGTATCGCAGCCCTGCCACTGTTCATGGTGTTTATTGTTTTGATGCGACCTCGTCTTCAATTTCCTGAATGATTTGATCACCACCTTGTTTCTTCCAATTGCTGACGAATGTGTCGAAGTAATCGAGCGGTTCTGAACCGGTCACGATTTTGATAAACGATTCCTGCTCCAACTTCGTCAGATTGGCCCACGTCTGTTTCATGCTTGATGTAGTTCCAGAGAAAGTAGGTGTCATCCAGACGAATTTGTTTTCCTGTGTCAGTTTGTCGATCAGTCCAACTCCGTTGATCCGCGAATGATATTTCGACCAAGCAGTCGCGTCATCCGTATCCATGTCGCTTAAATAGGTTTTGATGCTTCCGATATTGTTCTTCGATTCGGTTGTACGAACCTCATCCAGGCCAATCTCTCCTTTAATCCCACGAACGACGTCAGAGTAATCATCCAGCAGCGATGTAGCCGAGTTGACTTCGATATTAAAAGGTCTCGTAGAACCGTCTACCCCGGTCTCTTGATACTTGGCAGCTTCCGGCATGGTTGCTGCGGCATCTTTATCATTAGCCAGTTTATCGTAGAACAGGTTTACAATCTTAACGGCCAGCTCAGGGTGTTCATATCCTTTTCTCACCACGATAAACTGATTGGATGGATTGGCATGTGCCACGTTGACATTGCCGTCTGCATCCTCCAACGTATACGCCGAGAATTTTGCATTTTTATCCATCTGCTTCACGCTGATCAGTCCCCAGTCAGGGATATGCCACGGTCCAAAAGCGATACCGCTTTGGCCATTGGTGTAGAGTGCAGTAATGTCATCAAACGTGCGGGTCCCAAATTGCGGGTCAATGATGCCATTCTTGAACCAATCCGCCATGATGCCCAGCATTTGCTTGGTTTCTTCTGTCGTGGAACCATACACGATTTTGCCCTCTTCACCATTCATCCAATATTGCGGGAACGCTCCCTCGGTTGAGGCAACACCCAGCATGGTATAAGCAGAGCCATTATAATCTGTTGTATTCAGCGTGTTCACAAATGGAATACCCACCGGGTTCCCGGATTGGCCAGGATCTCTTTTCAGGAATTCCAGTGCTGTTTTCTCCACTTCATCCAGCGAGATGGTCCCGTCTCCGTCTGCATCAAGTTGAATTCCCAGCAGATCCAGCCAATCTTGACGGACCCAAACCATCGTTGGTGCGGAATCCAGGGAAGTCGCCGGAAGGCCCATCAAACGTCCATCGATCGTCGCATTGTCTAATGCACGGCCATCATAGGAATCGTACATCTGCTTGATGTTATCCGTAGCATATTGATCATAAATGGCTGTCAGATCCTCAATCAGATCATTATCCACCAGTTCTTTCAGTTCATCTTTGGAATCGACGCGCATCATGTCAGGCAATTCCCCGGAGGCGATGGCGAGCGAAACTTGACGGCTATAATCTTCACCATTGGCTTCAAATTGATCTGTAATCTGAGCGTTAAACGTGTCTTTGACCAGCCGAGTATACGCGTTGTTCTCATAGGTATCTCCAGCCGGCAGTTTCGGGTTGGCTGTGGTCACCCGTCCCATGGTTACGGTGATTTCGTCTTTATAGGCACTGAACGGATCTCCCGGCGTTACCTCATATTTGCCTGCTTCCTCTGCAGTAGGAGGATTGGAAGAGTCTCCACATGCCGCGAGGGTTGCAACCATCAAGGCAGACATGGACAGCACGGCCAGACGCTTTGTCAACCGTTTGCTTTTCATGGACCATTTTATTCTCATCTAGTTCGATTCCCCTTTATTCTGATTATCAATTTTGTTTACGCTTTCATTATAAAATGGAGTGAAGACCAATCGAGATAGGGATTGCACGTCCGTTTGGATAGAGAAATGGTTACAGTTTTCAGTCGGTATTATAATACATTGGTTAGCTTGAGAGCATATACCCTACCTACTGACCTACATTCGTCTATCTATCCTTATTCTTGATCAAAAACAAAGGCCGGCAGCTCCTAAAACAGGAAGCTGTCGGCCTTCATTTATCAAAAATCGATAAAATGTCTCTCGTATCATTTACATGACAGCCTACAACGATCATGGAATACGGTCACTTTTCTCATTAAATGGATGTTCGGTCATTGTGAAGATGTCCGCTATTTATTTCCTCTGCCTAGCTGCCGATACTCGCTTGGCAGAAGACCTGTCAGTTCACGGAAAATCCGGCTGAAATATTTTTCATCCGTATAACCCACTCGCTCCGCAATCCAGAAAATCGTGTTGTTCGTATTGAGCAAATACTCTTTGGACTTCTCTACCCGGATGAACCGGGAGTACTCATTAAAGGTTTTCCCCATCAGATCTTTGAAACATTGACTGAAATAGCTTCGGCTGATGTTGAGTTGTTGGGAGAGACCTGAAGCTGTATATGCCTGTTCCAAATCATGTTGCACGATCATCACCGCTTTTTTCACGGCATCGATGATTTCCGGTGAATATGAAGTCTGTTCATCGGTCTTTCGAATGCCTGCAGCAGTCTGCTTGATCCACTCTTCGACCTCGAACCAGGACTCGAAAGAATGGATCATGGAGATTCTTCCAAGCGTAGTTTGGGCAAAAAGGTGGTTCCACTCCATAACGATCGAGTACAGCAATCCCATCAACTGACCTTTATGTAATCGTAATGATTTGAACTGGTCAATAAGTTGGTTGTAGTAACTGTCATGATGGGTCCATAGTGTTTGGAACCAACTTTGCTTAATCCGGTCAATGTCCTCATCCTGCGGTTCTTTTGAAAATATGTCTCCCTCTTTCATCGAAACGGGAATGACTTGGTCACTGGGGTTGTACGCATAGAATAAAGACGTCTCTGTATAATTCATAATCCAGTTTTTGATTTGCGACCACGTTCGCTCTTGTACATCAGACAAAACCAACAACGTACTTTGGGGGACTTGATTCAGGGATTCCTTTAATTGATGAAAAAGTTGATCCTCTTCGTACTGGGGTACTGCCCACATCCAGCTATTCCGCTCAACCTCCCACCTTATCTCATCTTCATGCGCAGTTAGCTCCATGGGCCACGTATGTTCTGATTTGCGATCCAGTGAAACAAGTGCATACACATTTCGATAATGGACATTAATTGCATTCTGTGAAGGCATCTTTATTTTCGTGTTCGTCAACCCGTTAATTCGGGTATGTATCCGATGCAGAACATGTTCGAATTGCTCTTTCTCCAGCTGGACTTTGGCTATATAGTCGATGGCTCCCAGCCTGAGCGCTTCCTGGATATAATCGAAATCCTGATGCAGTGTTAACACAACGATATGAAGTTCCGGATAGAGCTGCCTCGCAGCATGCATCAGTTCAATCCCTGACATTACCGGCATGGCAAGATCCGTCAACATTAGATCGACCGGTTGGGATTTCAGAAAATCCAGTGCTTTCGCCCCGTTACTTGCTTCTCCTACAACTTCCATGTTGAACTCGTTCCATGGCATCGCAGAGCTAATGCCTTTGCGTACCAGCTTATCGTCATCCACAATCAATACCTTAATCATGCCGAGATATCTTCTCCTTTAATAGGCAATATGAGCAGTATGCTTGTCCCCGTTCCCACTTCACTCTCGATCACCAGTTGTGCTTGATCCCCGTACTGTGCCTTCAACATACGGTGAACGTAATTGAGTCCTATACCCATCCCTACTTTTTGTTGTTCAGCTACACGATTGTTCAGCAGTTTATGAATGGCTTCCTCGGTCATGCCTGCACCATTATCTTGTATCATAATGTTCAACGTTTCAGTGCGTGTAACTTCAATTTGAATAAAACCTTCGTCACTCAATCCATGATATAGCGAATTTTCAACCAGCGGTTGCAAAATAAAGCGAGGCACAGGAATTTGAAGCACTTGTTCATCTGCAGTAATGCGGACGTCAAATTCAAAGTCATATCGAATTTGCTGCAAAATCAGATACTGCCTTAACGCATCAATTTCCTCTTCCATCGTGGATACTTGCCCTAATTTGCCCAAATTGTAATACAACAGCTTGTTCAAGGACTGCACCAGCTTGTCGATCTCCCCTTGTCCGTTCATGACGGCCAGCCAGTGCACCGTATCCAGCGTATTCATCAGAAAGTGCGGGTTGATCTGATAAAGCAGTTTTTCCACTTCCAGGTCTGCACGAATCTTCTCTTTCTGCTGCACTTCCTTGAAGAGGTCACCGATTTGATGCTGCATATTGGAAAATTCACCCAGCAGAAAATCAAATTCGGGAATCTGAGTTCGAGCTCGGCTCCCTGTCGATTGTGGATTCTTGGACATCCCATTGATTTCGGAATGGAAGAGTCCGAGTGGTTTGTAGACCATCTTCCACAGAAGCCAAGCAAGAAATACGGTAAAGCCAAGGAAAAATAAAGCGACCAGCAATATTTGAAGCAGCCACTGGTTTTTCTCCTGTTGATATTGAGCCTGTGAAATGACCGATACGACACTCCATTTCTGTGAGGAATCCTCTTTAAACCAGTGGTACCCGCGGGATATTCCGTCCTTCACAGGGTCGACTGTTAAGCTGGAGAAATTCTCCCCGACCTTCATGGCTTCCGGTATTTCACTGTACACAATGTTGCCTTCTCCATCCAGGATCAGATGAGATAAAGCGCCGTTGTATTGATTGTAACCCAAGATATCCTGTGTAAGACGAAAGCCGGATTCTACGTAAATGTACACATCGTCCCTTTTGGGAAGTTGTACTCTTCGCATAGCAGACAGAACGAGTTTGTCATCGAATCGATTCATGCTGATATGGGGACCATAGTACTTAATTCCATAGGTTTGGAAGAGCACAGGCAAAGACTCAGGAGAAAAATGATCCTTGATCGGAAAGTTACCGAACTGCGTAGTGCCTTCTTTCTGGAAGTAATATAAGGTCAAACCGATATTTGGATTGGTAAACGTGACAACGCTTAACTCGCTCTTTAATTCGTCCCTGGCCTCGATCAATTCGAAGATATCGGAGGACGGATTCAAAAATTCATCCATCCTTTTGCCTACAGTGCCACTGTAAGACAATTGCTGCGTAACGTGATTCAGATTGGTGATTGAATTCTCCAATGAGGATGTCACCTGCTGTAAATTGCTACGGATGCCATCATCGATCTTATTTGCGAAAATGGAGTCAATGGTATAGTAAGAAATTGCAAATATGCTGATAAAGGGGATAAACGCACTGAGAAAGAACAATAAAAAGATTCTTTTTTTAAGTGTCATTTTGACCTGTTCTCCTTCTAAAAATGAAACAACAAGCTCCTACTTATGGAAGCTTGCTGTGAATATACATACAGCTATACCGATTATCGTTTTCCTCATAGCCCTCGGCCATTTTGAAGCTTGTCGGCATTTCAATCCATTCAGGAGGGCACAAATCAGGACAATTTGTCTGTGTCCTGTCCAAGTCCAATTTCCTTTCATAATTATAGATTGATATTCAAATTAGTCAAACACTCTCATACTGAACGGTGCCACTATCCTGCTCGTTAGCTTAATGAAAACAAGGAGCAGCTCTGCCGTGGCAAACTGCTCCTTGTTTGATTCAACTATCGTAATAGTCTTTATTTGACACCATTCAAAATTTAGGAATAGCTTCCTTTTGTTCAATTGTAATAAAAAGGGAGTATATAGTATTTTTGTCAAATTTGCAGTAATAAACATATGAGAAGTAATGAATACAAACAAGTGTTTCCTGTCACAAATCAATGCTCACAAGTTAGAACTGTTAAAAAGGACTCGTTTCCGTCCAACTCAAAAAGACCTGCTTTAGCAAAAAACAAACCCGACAAGCATGCGCCCGGCGGGTTATCTTATATGCACTATGAACTCACGTCCATAATATCATCAAAATAAAACAAGAATCACTTGATTGGGGTTTAAGAGATTACAATAAAAAATAAGCCTTACAGTTCAAGTGCAGCAGGCCTATTTTTCACTCTCCTTTAAATGTTTTAAGGGCAGCAGTAGCTATTTCAACAGGGTCACCTTGACCATCTGCTATTTTCATTAAAGCCTCTTCCATTAGATCTAGCATGTCCAACTTGTATTCATCGTCTTCTAAACTTTCAATAAATTGCTCCAAGCTTAAGGGAATCATTTTTATTTCAGACTCTAATAAATCTCTTACCTTTAATTTCTGTTTTCTCTTGTGTTCAGCTACATACGTCTTGTGTTCTTCCTATTCCTTCCAATCTATCACAACGGATCACCACCCCAATTTTATCAATCATTAATACGTCCATATACCCAGTATTGGAAATGGGCATCGATGGAAAAAAGGAATATTTCACTGTCCTTACTCCCGCTAAGAAATTTATATCATATTTACAACCTTGCTTTAATAAATTTAGTAAGAATTTGTATTTCACAAAATCTACGAGGAGGGCTAGTTATGGAGAGGCCTATTGGAATTATTGTATCGGAATTAGGTCCTTTAGCAGGCCAAGGCAGTTGCTCAAGCGGCGGCAACTTTTCGAATGAATGGTTTGGAGGTGCCCATCGAATGCTCGTTGAAGAGGTAGTACCAGCGTCGCTGACACCACCCGCAAAGTAGCAAACTAGACTGGGAACTTATTGATAACCTCGTTATATTCGTATTGAGCGTCAGTAATTGCCAGTTTCGAATATACTTCGAGTGACTTCCGGCTTTCGTGGCCAGAATAAGGCTGAATCAGTGCATCATCAATTCCCTGTTTTTAAGCTAGGTCAATAGGAAATGGCGCAGCTTATGTGGTGATAAGTTTTGTGAAAGCCCGACTTCCTTGGAATATTTGGCTAAAATCTTGCGGATGCCCCGATCAGTGTATTTTTTCTTCCAGGAGGACTCAAATAAATACACGGCCTGTTTCTTTTTCATGGTATCCGCGTGCATGGCCAACAGCTCCTTAAAAGCCTGCGGGAAAGGTACAATCCGATCCTTACTACCTTTTCCATTTCGTAAATTTTGTACGTTTAGACACATTTTAAACACAATCCAACCCCTTTAATGTACGCTAAGAGATATTTGTTTAGAAAATCATACCATATTTCTAAAGGAGGATTACCCATGAACTTAAATGAAAATTCTTCAAATTCAGCAGAATGTGCACAGTCACAAACGATGAACGGTCACAGTCCTTTATTCGATCGTTTAAGTACAGATGGAAAACCTTACTGGGACTATATTAAAAGATATTCCCCTGTTATTTATCAAGATATAAATAAGGAGTTTGCTGATGGAATAGCGGATTTAATTGCAAAATTTAATGTAAACGGGAACTGGAACATGGCTGATCAATGGGAAACAATAGGAGTAGTTCCTCAAGTCCCATATGTATATGCTTCTGTTCAAGAAACGAAGACACATCTCTTTTTAGGCTATTATTTTTATCATGTACGTGATGATGGTCCCGTTTCCGCCGAACAACACGAAAATGACTTAGAAGGAATGATGATGGCAGTTCGAAAAGATGGAAGCTATGGTGTTCCTGTGGCAATGGAAACAGTTAGTCATTCTGATTTCCTACGGTATCGTTTAAAAGATCCTAATGTGCAGCCAGGATACGTTGGAATTGAAAGTACTTCAGTTCGTTTCTCTGAAGTAACCCATCCAGAAGTGTTTATAAGTTCTAATGGAATTGGTAACCACCACGGGCATGGTGTGAGTGCTTATACTAGTAACGAAGATGTTGGCGATGATGGGATTGTCTATAAATTTGGAGAGCCTTCATATTCTGGACAGCCTAATCAATTTTCACCAAAGTGGAAACATACTTATAATTATGGAATCCTGCCAATAGATGAATTATGGGAGAGAAAATTTCACTATAACAATACACCTTTTCAATCGTTTGGTGTTTTTCCAAATACACACACAAGCAACAACCATGCAAATGCCCCTTGGAACTGGTCTGATAAAGACCAAGATGGAACGCTAGGAACGGGAATCTTTTTCACGGATCCAGCTTATTTATTTGATATTGACTTTAATGAATTAGGGACATTCTCTCATGAATATGTATACAATCTCTATTGGACACATAAAGTGACACTCAATTCTGTCACCCCTAAAGTTTATAAAGACCCTAGCAATAATCTACCTGATATATATATTAGTATGGACACATATCCATTGAGTAACAAGAGATATATAAGTGAAAAAGTGTGGATGAAAGCAGATGCGGCTTTAAATATACCGCACCCCGTCATTTTTGGTGGTGACCAAAAAACCGCAAATACTACTTTTTCAGAGCGTACGAATACACTTCATATCGCAGTGTCTAATATTAATCCTCGATTGTGGCTGGAAGTAAAGGATTATGATCCATCATCATCAGACGCGGATGATTATATGGGATCTATTGTAATACCTTTAGATACAGGGAATATTGCAGGAAAAGCCGATTTATTAGAAGCTATAATTGATTATGAAGTGATATCAAACCCGAGTTTTCCATTAGCGCAACAGGGGGTCTATGTGTACAAAGATTCTAACTTTTCAGGGACCTCTAAGCAATTGACAAGTAGTGTTACGAACTTTAAAGATATTAACATGAATGATGCAGTGAGTTCTATTAAGATTGTTGGACCTTATGATGTTGTAGGTTACTCAGATGCGGACTTTAAAGGACGTTCCGCAACATTAGTAACAAATGATAATCTAAGTTCTACCTATATTGGTAATGATGCCATGTCTTCTATTCGAATTACTCGAAGAACCATCTAGTAGTCTTTCTCTTGCCTGATTTAATCGATGCGTACAAGTTAGACATGTTAAAAAGTTGCGTTTCCGTCAAGCTTCACTAGACACGCTGCAGAAAAAAACAAACCCGTCAGCATGTTTTAGCTCGGCGGGTTAATTTATGTATGCCCGATTCTCGAACCATCACCGAACAAAATAAACACCAGCTAACTTCGTCTTACGTTCTGCACACTGTCATACGCACTCATAATATTAGATACATATAGCTGATGTTCAGAAAATGATCAGAGGTTTGGGGTTTGATAAGAAAGTATTTTGATATTCTGGGCCTATAGCCCCTCTAAAGGAGGATAAAATGAATTGAGAAAAAGCCATAGTTGAATTAGCCAAGTTTGATTGAACAGTACCCCGGCAAATATGATGGGAGGTTCCACCGGGCTGCAGTTCTTGGCCGGATAGAAACCATGTCGAAAGCGATCGTTCACCATTTGCCAAGGTGCGAGATATCAAGATTGTACTGGCAGCACTAAATAAAGTAGACGACACCGCCTGATGCGCGCTGTGGCGCCTTGGACCGGCTGCGAGGCTGAATGAACTTCGAATCCGAAAGGAAGGGCACCAACATTATGAAATGGAAAGAGTTGAATCCCGGGCTAACCGTGCGGATCGCAGAAGGCCATGATAGTGGATTTGTTGGACGGTGCGGTGAAATTATGCCCATCAGAACCTAAATAGGAGAGTTTAACTTATAAGTCGCCTGATGAGTCTTAACGGTTCGCGGGAAACCTACTAGCTCATGTCGGGATGGTCGCAGATCGGGTTAGAGTATTAGACTGGATGTCTTTATTCAACGCGTTTTTTAGAATTGTCATACCGGCAGACTCCATAAAATAAGATTTAGACTGACCTTAGAAATAGAAACAGAGACATCCAAGGACGAGGAAATATGTTCTAGACTGCCTCTGTTTCATTGAACTAACGTTTCCCATTAGCTTAATCTCATAGACCTTAAACAATTGTTGCACTGTAACCTGTTTCCTTACCTTTTTCAACTGCATTGATATAACCATCAAAGTAATACGGTATGTCATCTTCTTTCCCATTCTGAATTCTACCTCTAACTTTATCGAAAGCAAAAATTGAAATTGAAAAATCTGGCTCACCAGTGACTAAAACAGGTTGTTTTCTATCTTGTATCCAATAATACTTCCCACCATAATTCCTTCTTGCTACTTCGAAAATGTAACTTCCAACCATAGAAGAAACAGAATCCAAAGAATCATTATCTATTTCATACTCACATAATTCTTCAAGAATATCGTCTACTTTACGTAGGCTTTGTACACTAAAATCAAAATTCCCTTTATCAGAAAAATTATTTGTGAAGCTTTCTGCCGTTGAAATAATGTCTTGTTCTAATCTACTTTGCATAAATTCTAGCCTCCAATTATAAACATCATTGGAATATGGACATATCCAAAAACGTTTATTTTTCACTTTTATATCCCATAATCTCTTCTCCAGACATTTCCATTATCCTGCCCGTTAGTTCAATCAAAAGCAGCCTTTCCTTTTGGACTGAACTGCCGAGTTGGTTTTTTTCAACTATCGTTTCCGGTTAGTGCAAAGATTTTTAAAACACGAGCGCTCGTACAACTAAACAAGCCTTTGAAGTTTGACATTACATTCTGACGTTGTTGCAGTGACGTACTCTATATAATTCACAGAGCCATTATAGTTCAAATAAGTTTCATAACGCATACGGATGGCGGGTAAAGTAATCAAATCCAGAACATTTTCCTTTGGAACCCACCTGCACTCGCTGGTTTCATCAGAAGTAGCTAACTCTCCACCCACAGCTTTGCACACAAAATCAAACATGACCTTCGTAGGAACATTAGTCACACCGTCATACCACTTATGGACCGCTGTATTCGAAACAACACTAATTAAATGGCTAACAGTGGCATCTATTCCACTTTCCTCTTTGATTTCACGAAGCACGCCATCAATCAGGTTTTCTCCAACTTCAGTTATTCCACCAGGATACACCCAACCATCGTTATGGGCTTTTACTAATAGGATATTACCATTTCCATCTTCTACAATTCCGCCTGCCGATACAATACTCAAATAATAACGGCTGCCGAAGCAACCGCTATTCCACTATAGTTTTCATTCAGTTTTGTATAAATGATCCATAAACTTATCGTGTAATTGTATTCCATCTCGTAAAGACTGCTTAGTCTCTTGATCGATCAAATCTACTTCAAAGTTCAACCCACCATAACCATCAATCATTTCCATAATGCGATAAATCACTTGCTCAACGAGCTCATTCTGAATTACAGCAAGTGCTTTTTTAGATCTTCTTCCGAGTTCAGCTTATTTCGAAGAAATTGATATGCCTCATCAGAATCGGCCCATCGAATGTTTGATTGAGGGTGGAAGCTTGCAACTGATAAATCAACATTAGTATCTTTAATTCCTTTTAAGTTTTCGAAAAGTAATCTCTGCTTCTCAGTCAGCATATCATAGAACCCCTCCGTCAATATCTAATGTTTTTTCTATTATACACCTGTGTATTATTCAACTACCCTGCCGTTAGTTCAATCAAAAGCAGCCGTTCCTTTTGGACGGCTGCCGAGTTGGTTTTTTTCAACTATCGTTTCCCGTTAGCGGTACAAAAACCTCACATAAAATAAGCCAAAACAATATCCCCGTTTCCTTCTAACTCTCCAGTTTCTGCGAACCCTAAATCCTTATAGAGTTTATTTGCGGTTATATTATGTGGAATATGTGATACCCTGATTTGTTTACAGTCCACCCTGGCACTGAGCATCTTAATTACTTCTTCAATCGCTAATTTTCCATAACCCTTTCCCTGAAATCTCTCGTCAATCATAAATCTCAGAATCCAATAATAACCGTCTTTATATATTTCATTATCAAAAAGTATAAACCCGACCATCATTCCTTCAGAAAAAATGCCGTATGGTACAGATGTAGGTTCATTTGTTGCATGTAAAAGTGAATCTGCATTACTTGCAACCAAATCCAACTGTTGGCCGCTCACGCTTAATTGGGTACATTCGCTTTCAAACTCTTTTGTAATCTTATGCAATTTTATAATCAAAGTGTAAACTACCTCCCACTATGAAATGAATCTTCAGTTGAGTTGGATTGTATAGATAATCTCCCCATCCTGGTTCAAACGGTGTCCGCTGATGAAACCTAATCCTTCATACAAATTCTGTGCAATAAAATTCTCTTTTTCCACAGTTAAGGAAATTAAGCTGCAATTCGGATGACATTCCCTTATAAACTTAATGATTTCAACCATTGCTTTTTTCCCGTAGCCTTTCCGTTGGTGCCTTTTGTCAATTTGAAATCCGCCGATCCAGTAATTATCAGAACTGTGGGGAGTGTACGAAATATAAAAGAAGCCAATGATTTTGCCGTTTATTGATTGAACAAAAGGGTCAAACGCTTCATCCCACGGTTTGATATAGGCATACGCGAGCGACTGAATCACTGAAGGAACGAAGTTCCTCTGTTCCTCACAGACAGAAATCTCAATAGCTTCTTCCCAATTTTGGGTGGTCACTGGTTGGATAACGATTTGCTCCATGTCTTCTCCTCTTAATCAATAATCCAATTTTTTTGAAATAAAAGCGGTATGCTAGCGAGTTAGGGAATAACTTATCTTATCATATATTGGAAGTAAACTGCCCGTTAGCTGAATAGGCAGCCGATGATCTCGGCTACCTATTGTCATGGAGCTATCGTTTCCCGTTAGCGTAACAACAAACTCCTTGTGCTACTCGATTGAATGGTTTGAATAATTGAATCTTTGCAAATAATCACTTATTATACTCTGATCCTGATGCCACCATAACATTGGATAATTATTGTTTTTCACAAACCCTAACTTTGTCGCTAACTGGATCGATCGTTGATTACCAGCGTCACAATTATAATTCGGCACTAAATTATGATTCAAACAATGTTCGATAAAAGCTGTACCCGTATGTGATGCTAACCCTTGATTCCGGTATTCCTCCACGGTTACAATATCGAGATCTGCGTACCCTCTACCTACAAAAAAAGAATTGCATACACTTGCAAAATGATCATCCTTCAGAACGCAATAACCAAACCCTCGATCCATAAACTGTTTTGCCGAACTCCATAGCGAGTCATATGAGGAGTCCATTTCTTTCTTATATTTTTCGAACAGCGTGTCATCCATTCGTTCCATTACAAATTGCTCTGGCAATGCGTTAAGGGTTTTTAGATGTTGGAATTTGGATAGATCGAATGTAAAAGAAGATCGGTGTAATAATACAGTCTTTCCCGCTAATCTTTCGCTAATTTGAAATAATAGTTCTGGTGTTGAAGCATAAAGATCGTAGTAATTTGAATGGCTTTGATCATTTAGCAAAAAAACAGCTACATCATTCATGAAGCGTTCATTGTCTCCACTCCTGGCCAAAAAATATTGTCCATATGAATTGATAATAAGACTGCAGGTAGGATTTACGCGGGAATCAACAAACACTTTTCCAGATTGATTTTGGTCAATAACAGAATATGCGAACACAGGTTCATACGCTAGATTTTTCAGCAGCGGCAAAACGTTAGCGTACTCTTCTTTAGATAATTCTATCATTTCATCTACTCCTTCTAGTTAAGGTATTCGACTCAACTAGGTCGTGTCTGAAAACTCTTCATTGAGTCAATTTGAAAATGGCAGCTACGTATACAAACGCCAAGAATGACTTGGCCAACTTGTCGTAACGAGTAGCCACACGGCGAAAGTGTTTGATTTTATTGAAAAAGCACTCCACTAAGTGGCGTTCTTTGTAACGATACCAATCGACTTTCCAAGGGTTTTGACATTCGCTTTAGGCGGGATGGTGTAGGATGCCTGCTTAGCTGTAATCTAATTCCGAATCGCTTCTGAGCCATAGGCTTTGTCGCCAAGAATATGACTTCCTATAATATCAAGCTTCTGAAGTAAATCGATCGCTGGAACAGAATCATAGACTTGACCACCCGTCAGAAGAAAAGCGAGGGGATTTCCTAATCCATCGACGACGGTGTGAAGTTTGGTTGTCTTTCCGCCACGACTGACGCCGATGTGCTGATTCACTTCGTGTCCTTCAACGTTTTTTTAGCACCGGCACTATGTTGATGGGCTTTGACCGATGTAGAATCAATGCTCAAGTTTTCAAAGTCAGGTTCGATCTGGAGAACTTGGAAGATCGTGACAAGCAGTCCGGTATCTCGCCACTTGCAAAAGCGACTGTAGACCGTTTTCCATGAACCATAGCGTTCCTCCGGTAGATCACGCCAGGCAGCACCACTTCGAGCGATCCATAGAAAAGCGTTAAACATGGTTCGTTCACTTAATTTTGACGGACGTCCTGTTTTGTAGGGTGGAAACATGCCCTTAATTTGATCCCACTGTTCATCGCTTATTTCGTACCGTCTTTGAATCATGCTTGACGCTCCATTCGTTTTTCTCAAATCTTACCATGTTATTTAGTTTTCAGACACATCCTAATTGTTTTGAATAAAAAAATATCATCAAAAATATGAAAAGTTGTAAGAAGGAACTCTTGGCCATAAGCAGTTTATAAAAGCAGAACTTACTTGGTGTATTTTACCATATAAGTGGAGGTAAAGTATGGGTATAACTAAACTATCCTGCCCTTTAGCTGAATAGGCAGCCGATGATCTCGGCTACTTATTGTCATGGAGCTATCGTTTCCCGTTAGTTCAATCGTGTTTTCCTATCGCTGACTGCAAATGTTGATACTCCAATGAACGATTTTTCTTATTGGCCATTTCACTCAGCTAAACTTTCGAAGATATAACTCCCAAAGCTCCAATATAATAAAAGAGATCTGTCCTAAAACTAGCCCTCATTAACAGTTATTCAGAATATGCTTTAAATACAATCAAGGGGGATAAAAAACTATACAGCTAGATTAGTGTGTAAAACCACCGAATCTAGCTTTACGGCACGACGGTGGTTTTTCTTGCGATTTCCGCTTCGATTTAACCTTTAATGTTTTTTTGTGTAATACTTCCACAGCGAAAAAAATACGATCAAAACAAATAGTAGGGTAGCCAGTAAGGTGTAGAATATCAAGGAATTGAAGAAACCCGCAATCACGGAAGCGATGGCCAGACCTACGAGAATCATGACTATGCTGAGCAGGCTGGCATTCTGGATAATCACTACACTCCGCTCGTCGTTCTCCTCGATGTACAGCTTCTTCAGCTCTGCGTCATTTTTGCTGGCTTTAATGTACTTGGCGAGAAAAAAAACGAAGCACAATTCAGCGCCGATAAAAGCACCTGTGTGAAATCCCTTTATAAAACTGGGCAATTCGGGCAGACCACCGCGGTAAAACACAAGTCCCACATAGATCAATAGCGTGGCAGCAGCTACCAGTGACAGTACGTTCTTGCGAGTTTTGACTTGAACCTTGTAATTGTCCATTACAATTCCTCCACTTCGCTGAAATCAAAAACATCTTCAATGGCGAGTCCAAAATGCTTAGCAATCTTGTAGGCAAGAACAAGGGAAGCCGCATATTTTCCCGTTTCAAGGGAGGTGATGGTTTGCCGGGTAACGCCTACGATCAGCCCCAGCTCTTCCTGGGACAGCTTGTGCTGCTTACGCAGTTCCGCAATTCTTGTCTTCAAGTGACCACTCCCTTGTAATGTTTACTTTGCATTTATAGCATAGTTTACTTTGCACTTTATGTCAAGCATACTTTGCATTGTTTGCAGCGTTTATTTAAAGCCGACGATTTTCGCAACAATAAAAGCGCCCGATCCCTCTGTTTCTGGATGTCGGGCGCAATCTGATGTAAACATCGGTGGGTTACGGCGAAGCCAACCCGAATGGTGGTGACATTTTATCCCTTCATGAACAAACGGTGAAGTTTCCGGATGTGCGCTCAAATTTGAAAGTCTTACAAC
>NZ_JBOFBG010000062.1:0-24672 GCF_051594305.1 Paenibacillus sp. IHBB 3054
ACACAGCCTGAGCGGCTGTGTCCGGTATACATCATATGATGAACTATTGCTTCAGCATCCACTTGAGCAGGTCCGGCATGCTTGCCCATAAACGGGAGTGCATGATGACATATTCAATCGCTTCATTAGAATCTCCCAAGCCTACAAAATCCGGCAGGTTATGCGGCAGCCGCTTCACGCCCAGTAAATAATCCGGCACATGCTTGTTCACACCACGCGCCACACGGTACAGCATCTTGAGCTGGGAAGTGATTCCGTTTTTCTTGTATTCAAGGACAATCCGGTCATAGGCAAACGCAGCCGCGGCATCATCCTTGCCATATTTCTTCAACACACGTTCTGCATCATTCAACCGGTTGGTGTACAAGTACGCAGCCGCCAACAAATAACGCGCACCGGTATTGTCTTCCGGATTAAGCTCCATGATGCGTTCCAGCATCTGCGCCGCTTCTTCCGCGTTGCCACTGAACCAGCAAGACTCGGCATAGCTCTTGCAGACGCGGATGTATGGCCGGGTTTCATGCAGGCCCCAGAAGTATCCTTTATTTTGGTTAAAATACAGCTCCCCCAGCTCACGCTCACCCGCAGCAATTCCCGCTTTGAGGTAGGCACGCGCCTCCTGCTCATTCTCCGATTCCTCAGCCAGAATAAGATAAGCGTCGGAATTGTCCGGATACAATTCAAGTGCAGCTTCAGCCAGTTGAATCCGCCGTTTGGTAGAAGTGGCTTCCGCTGCCTGATACAGAAGGGCCTGTGCTTTCTCCTTAGGAGTACCCGGACCGTTCAGCACTAGTAGCTCGTCAGACTCGCCGCCCATGCCGTATTCCTCCACGTAGTTAAGCATTTCCTTAACCTTGCGGGAAATCGTAGCCGCAGTAACCTCATATTTGGTTGCAAGTTCAGCCTGCGAAATCATAAAGCCATACTCCTCGGACAGCAAATACTCAATCGCGGCACAGAAGGAGCCCATTTTCTTCACAGCAGGTTTAGTCTGGCGGGAGAAGCCGTTCCAAAGCACTAATGCTTCAAAAATCAGCTCCCGCTCATACTGGTTTCTCATGCTTTCGATAAGCTGCATCGCCAGCTGCTCGTGGGCCGGATGCTCCCATTTCAGCTCGCGTGTTACCATCTTTTTCAGCTTGGTCAGGGTAAGCTTGCTCTCTGGACGAAGGACAGGTTCCAAAGCCTCAGGGCTCATGACAGGTTCAGTTACTACAGCCTCATGGGCTGCCGCCTCCTCCGTTGTTACGAGCCGCAGTATGGATTCAACCGCTGAGGTTTCTTTACCAAGGCAGCATCTTTTATATTTTTTCCCGCTTCCACATGGGCACAAGTCATTTCTTCCAACCTTACTCAAAAATAATTCCCCCTTAAATCTGTGACTAGCCATACACATAAGCGCATCGCTACTTTTGCACTATAAGTATCATTTCCCGGCAAGACGTATTCTATATTACGGGAACTTCACGGGCACTCCAAAAACCTAATTTAAAAAAGGCCTTTCCATGAAAGGAAAGACCCTTTATCTGTATATATCCGCACATTTTCCCCCGTACGAATTGTATTATAGCACTTCTTCTATCACTTGTCAGTCCTTTTTTGGGACTAATAGCGTAAAAATTTGCTAGGTTGCAGTCCTTTATCCTCAGATGAGCGCCTTCATGGCGATGTCACTGCGGTTCTGCTTTCCCTGGAAAGATATTGTTTCTGCACTGGCGTATGCGGCTGCACGGGCATCCGCAATACTCGCGCCCCTGCCGACAACACCAAGCACCCGACCGCCATTCGTAACCCAGCTTCCATCTTCACCGCGTGCCGTCCCGGCATGGAAGATCAGCGCGTCCTGGCTGCTCTCCAGACCAGAGATAGGCACGTCTTTAGGATAAGGACCCGGATAACCCTCTGAAGCCAGCACTACGCATACAGCCGCTTCATCACTCCATTGAATCTCAATATCCGCCAGCCTGCCTTCAGTGACAGCCAGAAAAATCTCCAGCAGATCACTCTTCAGCCTAGGCAGTACGACCTGCGTCTCGGGATCGCCGAAGCGGGCATTGAACTCAATCGTCTTTGGCTTGCCATCCGGTGAAATCATCAGCCCGGCAAACAGTACGCCGCTAAAAGAGCGGCCTTCGGCCACCATGGCTTTGGCCGTTGGCTCGATGATCGTCTCCACCGCCTCGCGGATAATATCCTCAGCGATATGCGGCAGAGGCGAATACGTGCCCATTCCGCCGGTGTTCGGTCCTTTGTCGCCGTCGAATATCGGCTTATGATCCTGCGCCGCCGCCATAGGCCGCACCGTTTCACCATCAACAAACGCAAGAATCGACATTTCCTCCCCGACGAGGAATTCTTCGATGACTACCTGCGCACCGGCTTCACCGAATACCTTGTCCACCATAATATCACGCAGCGCCTGCTCGGCTTCTTCACGCGAATAAGCTACGGTAACGCCTTTGCCGGCAGCCAGGCCGTCTGCCTTGATGACGATCGGCAGCTCCTGTGCGCGCAAATAAGCAAGTGCTGCTTCATAACCGCTGAACTTCTCGTAGGCTGCTGTCGGGATGCTGTATTTGTGCAGCAGATCCTTCATGAACGTTTTGCTGCCTTCGATTTCAGCTGCATTCTTTCGCGGGCCGAACACAGGAATATTCTGCGCTTCAAAGGCATCAACGATACCTGCCGCGAGCGGATCATCCGGTCCAATAACTACAAGACCAACCTCACGCTCTTTGGCAAAAGCAGTCAGCCTGTCGAATTCGAACACGCCGATCGGCACACATTCAGCAAGCTGCGCGATCCCGGCATTGCCGGGTGCACAGTAGATTTTACCGGCTTTGGGGCTTTGGGACAGACTCCAGATGATCGCATGCTCCCGGCCCCCGCCGCCAACCACTAAAATATCCATATAAACGAAATCCTCCCCGGGCCTCTAGTGTTTGAAATGGCGGACGCCGGTGAAGACCATGGCAATTCCATATTCATTCGCAACCTTGATGGATTCCTCATCCTTGATCGAGCCGCCCGGTTGAATGACTGCGGTAATTCCAGCCTTCGCAGCCATTTCCAGCGTATCTCCCATCGGGAAAAAGGCATCGGAAGCCAGTACAGCGCCCTTGGACTTCTCTCCGGCCTGTTCAATGGCAATTTTGGCCGCTCCGACACGGTTCATTTGTCCGGCGCCTACACCAACGGTCATATCATCCGCCGCCAGTACAATCGCATTGGACTTCACATGCTTAACCACTTTCCAGCCGAACAGCAGCTGCTTGAGCTCTTCTTCGGTTGGCTTGCGGGTAGTGACCACTTGAAGCTCTTCCGGATTCACGGAGTGCACATCGCTCTCCTGCACCACCATACCGCCCTCAATGGAGGTAACGACAAAGTTGCTCTTGCGTGTGGAGGCCGTGCTTAAGCTGCCGATTTTGAGCAGGCGGATGTTCTTCTTCTTCGTAAGGATCTCCAGCGCTTCTTCCGTGAAGCCCGGTGCCAGTACGATTTCCAGAAAAATATCCTTCAGCAGGTTAGCGGTATCCGCATCAATAATACGGTTCGCAGCCACAATCCCGCCGAAAATGGAGGTCGGATCAGCATTGTAGGCTTTTTGGTAAGCCTCGTATACACTTGCGCCCACGCCCACGCCGCATGGATTCATATGCTTAACGGCCACAACCGCCGGCTCTTCGAATTCTTTGACGATTTGCAGCGCCGCATTGGCATCGTTAATGTTGTTGTAGGACAGCTCTTTGCCGTGCAGCTGCTCGGCAGCCGTCAACGTATCCTGCGCAGCGAGCGGCTTGCGGTAGAACGCCGCCTTCTGGTGCGGGTTCTCTCCGTAACGCAGATCCTGAATCTTCTCGTAAGTCACCGTATAGCGCTCCGGCAGCGGTTCACCGGTCACATTAGCCAAATAATCGGCAATCAGGGCATCGTAAGCCGCCGTATGGCGGAACACTTTTGCCGCAAGACGTTTGCGGGTCTCAAGGGTCGTATCTCCGCCCGCCCGCACCTCATCAAGTACACCTGCATAATCGGCCGCGTCCACCACCACACTGACAAAAGCATGGTTCTTCGCCGCCGAACGCAGCATCGTCGGTCCGCCGATATCGATGTTCTCGATAGCTTCCTCGTACGATACATCCGGCTTGGCAATCGTCTCCGCGAACGGATACAGGTTCACCACGACCAGATCGATGTAGTCCAGCCCAAGCTCGGTCATTTGCCGCGTGTGCTCCTCATTGTCACGAACCGCCAGCAGGCCGCTGTGTACGGCGGGATGCAGCGTTTTGACACGTCCGTCCATAATTTCCGGGAACCCTGTGACATCTGAAATACCGATGACTGGTACACCTTCTTTAGCCAAAAGTGTGCTAGTGCCGCCTGTGGAGATGATTTCTACGCCCAATGCAGACAACTCGCGGCAAAAATCCACGATGCCCTGTTTATCCGATACGCTGACCAGCGCTCTTTTGATACTCACTTTGAATAGTCCTCCTCCGGATGATGCTCGATTAGTTGTGTTTGAATGGTTAACGCTTAACGATGTGATGCCTTAAACTTGTATAACTGATCTACAAGCTCTTGCACCCGAATAAACCAGCCAGCCTTGCCAAATCACTGAAATTTCAGCAGCTTACAGCATTCTTCCTAAGGTATAAATCAGGTATTCCAGCACTCTCCGACACCCTTTTCCCGCTTGTGCAATATTTCCCGAGAAATATCGGAAGTAACCGCAGAGATTAACCCTTGTCGATAAAAAGATCAGCGCACCGCACAATTCGCCAGTATTTAACGCTATAGACGAGCTGAACAATGCTGTTTTAAAAATTTCTGTGGAATCGCAGCTCATGTCCATAGTATGCGACACAGGATGACTCCATATATGGCAAGCTCCCTGTCCTTAGCAGCAATTGCGCCTATACTTCTACTCGGAAATTGTGGCTTTTCTTCCGTCCAGCTCAACTTTCCCGGCGGCAAAAGCAGATACTACCTCAGGGTAAAGCTCATACTCTACCTGATGAATTCGTCCGGCAAGGGTTTCCGCTGTATCTTCGGCCTCTACGGCAACGCCGCGCTGGGCAATAACCGGTCCGGTGTCCATGCCCCCATCGACAAAATGCACCGTAACCCCCGTCAGCTTCACACCGTAGTCCAATGCCTGCCCGATGGCATCCTTGCCGGCAAAGGCTGGCAGCAGAGAAGGATGAATGTTGATGATCCGCCCGGCGTAAGGCGTAAGAAGCACCGGAGTAATCAGCCGCATATATCCAGCCAGTACGACAAGCCCGATATCCCGGCGCTGCAGCTCGGCAACAATCTCCGCTTCATACAGCTCCCGGCTTGCGAAGTCCTTCGGCCGCAGCAGGAGGGCAGGAATCCCCGCTTCCTCCGCACGCTGTGCCACTAGCGCTTCCGGCCTGTCGGATACCAGCAGTTCAATGTGCCCTCCGCCAAGCTTCCCTGCGTTCTGAGCCTGAACCAGCGCGGCAAAATTGCTGCCCTGCCCGGAGGCAAACACAGCGATCCGGCTGTACTGCATCACACTTCAGCTCCCGTAAAGGTAACCTTGCGTTCCCCTTCCGTTACTTTGCCGATCACATAAGCTTCTTCCCCGCCTGCTTTCAGCAGTTCAACCGCTCTCTCTCCGTCTTCTGCAGACACTACCAGCACCAGGCCGACGCCCATGTTGAAGGTAGTGAACATATCCCGGTTGCTTACATTGCCCTTGCTCTGCAGCAAGCCGAAAATCGGCAGAATCGGCCAGGAGCCATAATTGATCTCCACATTCACATGATCCGGCAGTACGCGCGGAATGTTCTCGATGAACCCGCCTCCGGTAATATGCGCCATGCCTTTGACCGGCAGCTGTTCCAGCAGCGCGAGCAGCGGCTTCACATAAATCTTCGTCGGAGCCAGCAGCACATCTACCAGCGGAGCTCCAAGCTCAGGGACCACATCGTTCAGCGCATAGCCGTCTTCCTCAAGCAGAAGCTTGCGTACCAGCGAGAAGCCGTTGCTGTGCACACCGCTGGACGCGAGACCGATCACCGTATCTCCCGGCGCGATGTTCGCACCCGTAACCAGCTTCGCTTTGTCAGCTACGCCAACTGTGAAGCCGGCGATATCATATTCACCCGCCGAATACATCCCGGGCATCTCAGCCGTTTCGCCGCCGATGAGCGCGCAGCCTGCCTGGTGGCAGCCTTCGGCGATGCCGGCAACAATAGCTTCGATCTTCTCCGGCACGACCTTGTCGCAGGCGAGATAATCGAGGAAGAACAGCGGCTCTGCGCCCTGTACTACAATATCATTCACACACATGGCTACGGCATCGATGCCAATCGTGTCGTGGCGGTCGGCTGCAAAAGCGATTTTGAGCTTCGTGCCCACGCCGTCGGTTCCCGATACGAGCACCGGTTCTTCATACTTGTCCTTATTGAGACCAAACAACGCGCCGAATCCACCCAGCTCCGTCATAACCTCCGGACGGTACGTGCGCTTTACATGCTTCTTCATGCGTTCAACGGCTTCATTGCCAGCCGCAATATCCACTCCGGCGTTTTTATAAGCTTCCGACACTTTTGGACACCTCATTATTAGTTAGTTTAGAGCGCGTTTCGGGGCGGCAGGGATTGGGTGTGTGGTTCTTGGACGCCATTGCGATGAATGTTTGGACTTCCGGTCGCTGTTATATTTGGATTTCCTGATTTAAACCGCTGTTCGCGGTAGAAATCCAAATATAAAGCATATGCTTTCGACGCGAGCTTTCCTACGGAAAGCTTTCAGGCGAACGCTATCGCTCCTACAGTTCCAAAATTCCTCTCCATGGCTTCCGAACCACCCGGGGCAAGCCCAGCCGCAAGCCGCTGTACGCGCCTTGCACAGCAGCAGCAAGACCTCGGCGCTTGGCAAAGCCAAAGCGCCTCCTCAGCGAGAGAACCCCCAATTTTGCGTAGCAAACAGGACAGGTTCTTGAGCACTTGATCTTGGCGCGCGGGGCGAAGCCGGGCGCACCTTGAGCGAGAGAACCTCCGATTTTGCGTAGCAAATAGGACGGGTTCTTGAGCACTTGATCTTGGCGTCCGGGGCGAAGCCGGGCGCACCTTAAGCGAGAGAACCTCCGATTTTGCGTAGCAAACAGGATGGGTTCTTGAGCCTTTGATCTTGGCGCGCGAGGCGAAGCCGGGCGCACCTTAAGCGAGAGAACCTCCGATTTTGCGTAGCAAATAGGGCAGGTTCTTGAGCACTTGGCCCGGCGAGGCAGCATGCCGCCAGGGCGCGGAGCGCCGTAGAGCGTGTCCCGGCCGTGCGCAGCACACAGGGACAAAGCGGGCACCCGCACCCCAGCCTTCTTAGCAAGTTAAAAGCAAACTCCTACCGCCAAACTTTCGGGTGGCCGGAGGGCAGAGCCCTCCGGAATCCCCCTTCGCAAGGGGGACTTAGGGGGATGGGCCACTCGACTATAGGGGGATGGACCCGCTTAACAGGAACATCCGTCCTTCTCTTCCCCGCCGAAATCCACCTGCGTCGGGTAGTCGTTATCGAAGCAGGACAGGCACAGCCCGCCTTTGTAATCATCGCTATTATAGCCGCCGATGGATTGGATCAGCCCTTCCGGTGAAAGGAAAGCTAGGGAATCGGCGTTGATCTCCTCGCACATTTCCTGAATACTCTTGTAGGAGGCGATGAGTTCACGCCGATCAGGTGTATCAATGCCGTAGAAGCATGGGTTCTTGAATGGCGGCGAGGTAATCCGCACATGTACTTCAAGCGCTCCGGCCTCGCGCAGCAGGTTCACGATCCGGCGCGAGGTGGTGCCGCGCACGATGGAATCGTCGATCATGACGACGCGCTGGCCTTCAACGACGCGGCGCACTGCGCTTAGCTTCATCTTCACGCCTTGCTCGCGAAGCTCCTGACTCGGCTGGATAAACGTCCGGCCAGTGTATTTGTTCTTGATCAGTCCCAGCTCATAAGGGATACCTGTTTGCTCGGCAAAGCCGATGGCTGCGGAGATACTGGAATCCGGTACGCCGGTTACAATGTCCGCATCCACAAAAGCTTCAAGCGCCATCCGGCTGCCCATCCGCTTGCGGGCGGAGTGCAGGTTCGAGCCGTTCAGGTCGCTGTCCGGCCGGGCAAAATAGATATATTCCATGGCACACAGCGCCTTGCGCTTCGGCTCAGCGAAGCGGTCTTCCCGGATGCCGTCCTTATCAAGCACGAGCAATTCACCCGGCTCAATATCACGCACCAGCTTCGCACCGATAACTTCCAGCGCACAGGACTCTGAAGCGAAGACATAGGCTTCACCGAGCTGGCCCATGACGAGCGGACGAAGTCCGTGCGGATCAGATGCGACGATCAGCTTGTCGTTGGTCATCAGCAGGAAGGCGAAACCGCCGACCAGCTGCTGCAGGGCATCTTTGGTGGCTTCGACAAAATCCTTCTGCGAACGTGCGATCAGATGCGCCAGTACCTCGGTGTCGCTTGTAGTCTGGAAAATAGAGCCACCTTGCTCCAGCTGCTTGCGGATCAGCGGTTCGTTGACAATATTGCCGTTGGTGGCAATGGCCAGATCCCCGTCACGGTATTTGAAGACAAGCGGCTGCGCATTGGTCAGCCGGCTGTCGCCGCTGGTGGAATAACGCACATGGCCAATGGACATGTCACCCACCAGTGAAGCAATTTTATCTTTATCGAATACTTCCTTGACGAGGCCCATGCCGCGGTGATAGTTGAAGTCGCGTCCGTTTGCCACGCAAATACCTGCGCTTTCCTCTCCCCGGTGCTGCAGGGCGTGCAGTCCATAATAAGACATGGAGGCGGCTTCCGGGTGTCCGAAGACACCGAATACGCCGCATTCTTCTTTTAAAGTGTCAAAAATATCTCCCGAGCCCGTTCCTTCGTTGTAAAAATCGCCGGTCCACAGGATAGGGTCCGCCTGCTCTTTCCCGGTCTTTATTTCATAAGACATGGAATAGCATCCTCCCAAATGGTTTTTATTTCTGTTACAGCTTCATCCAGTGCAGCCTTGCCGTCCAGGGCCAGGCGCAGTCTGTCCCCACCGACGGTTCCGATGATTTCCACCGGCACGCCGTAAGCGGCAACTGCTGCTTTCAGCTCTTCCGCACGGTCAGGAGCAGCGGTCAGTACGATACGGGATTGGCTCTCGCTGAACAAGACCACGTCCGGATGCAGCCCGTTCGCAGACAGCTCTACGTTAGCGCCAATACCGCCGCTGATGCAGCTCTCTGCCAGTGCGACCGCAAGGCCGCCTTCGGAAAGGTCATGCGCCGAGCGGACCAGACCGCTGCGGATCGCGCCAAGCACAGCATCCAGCAGCTTTTGTTCAGTGGCCAGATCCAGTGCCGGTGGACGGCCTTCCGTCAGGCCATGTACAGCATATTGGAACTCACTGCCGCCAAGCTCAGCCTTGGTCACCCCAAGCAGCAGAATGGCGTCGCCCTCTTGCTTGAAGGCTTGAGTGGTAATGTGATCGGTATCCTCCACGAGACCCACCATGCCGACAACCGGTGTCGGATAAATCGCTCCGGAGGCATTTTCGTTGTACAGGCTGACATTTCCGCCGATAACCGGCGTATCGAGCACACGGCAGGCTTCAGCCATGCCGTCTACCGCACGTTCCATCTGCCAGAAAATCTCCGGCTTCTCGGGACTGCCAAAGTTCAGGTTATCTGTAATCGCCAGCGGTTTAGCCCCGGAGCAGACAATGTTGCGCGCCGCTTCGCTGACTGCAATCCGGCCACCGACTTCAGGGTCCAGATAGACATAACGGCCATTGCAGTCCGTAGTCATTGCCAGGCCTTTGCGTGTGCCGTGGATCGTAACCACTGCCGCATCAGAACCGGGACGAACCGCCGTGCTAGTGCGAACCATATAGTCATATTGGTTGTATACCCATGCTTTGCTTGCTACGGTAGGGGAAGCGAGTACCGTGCGCAGCGCGCCGCCCAGATCGGTAACCTCTGCATAACGCAGGGTATCGACCGTTGCATTCTCTTCATAATAAGCAGGAACTGCTGACGGTTTGTTGTAGATTGGACACTCATCTACGAGAGCCGTTACCGGCATATCGCCGACAACCTCACCGTGATGGAACAATTTCAGGCGGCCGTCATCGGTTACCTTGCCCACTTTGCGGCAAATGACGCCCCAGCGGTCAAAAATCTCCTGTGCCTGCGCCTCATCCTTAGGCTCCACCACAAACAGCATCCGTTCCTGTGATTCCGACAGCATCATCTCGTAAGGTGTCATGCCTTCTTCACGCTGCGGTACCTGATCCAGATACAGCTCCAGGCCATTGCCCGCTTTGCTGGCCATTTCTGCGCTGGAGCAGGTCAGGCCTGCCGCGCCCATATCCTGAATGCCAAGCACGATGCCGCTGTCGATCAGCTCCAGGCAGGATTCCATCACCAGCTTCTCCATAAACGGATCCCCAACCTGCACCGCTGTCTTCTTGGCTTCCGACTCCTCGCTCAGCTCCACGGAGGCAAACGTCGCCCCGTGAATACCATCACGCCCTGTAGGCGGACCTACGTAGAATACGGGATTGCCTACACCTTTGGCGACACCGCGCTGGATTTTATCATGGTCGATCAGGCCGACACACATCGCATTGACCAGCGGATTGCCGTCATAGCTGTTGTCGAACATGATTTCGCCGCCCACGGTCGGAATGCCGATACAGTTGCCGTAACCTGCAATACCGGACACGACATGCTCGAACAAATATTTTACCCGGTCGCTCTCAAGCTTCCCGAAACGCAGGGAGTTAAGCAGCGCTACCGGTCTAGCACCCATGGAGAAAATATCGCGGATAATTCCGCCCACGCCTGTAGCCGCACCTTGATAAGGTTCTACCGCCGACGGATGGTTGTGGCTTTCGATTTTGAATACAACCGCTTGGTTGTCACCGATGTCGACAATGCCGGCGCCTTCGCCCGGTCCCATCAGGACACGCGGTCCGCTGGTCGGGAACCGGCTAAGAAGCGGCTTCGAATTTTTGTAGGCGCAGTGCTCGGACCACATTACACTGAATACGCCGATTTCTGTATAGTTGGGCTTGCGGCCCATGAAGGACGTGATCAGTTCATATTCGCTGTCCGACACGCCGAATTGACTGTAGATTTTCTGCTCCGCGATTTGCTCTGCGGTCGGCTCCTTAACGGATACTTGCTGCGTCATAACGATCCCTCCAGGTTTTGAGTATAGATGTAAACATCCGTTTGCCGTCTTCCGAGCCCAGCAGGCTGTTCGCTGCACGTTCCGGGTGAGGCATCATGCCAACCACATTGCCCGCTGCGTTGCTGACGCCTGCAATATCGGCTACCGAGCCGTTCGGATTGTCGCTATATGTGAATACGATCTGATTGTTTGCTTTAAGCGACGCCAAAGTCTCTTCATCACAGTAATAATTGCCTTCGCCATGCGCGATCGGGATGACAATCTCTTCATCCTTCGCATAATCAACAGTAAACGGGGTTGTGTTATTAACGACCTTAAGCACGGTATCATGACAGCGGAATTTCATCGACATGTTGCGGCGCAGCGCACCCGGCAGAAGTCCCGCTTCGGTCAGAATCTGGAACCCGTTGCAGATGCCAAGCACGAATTTGCCCTGCTCCGCAGCTTTGGCCACTTCAGCCATCACCGGAGCAAACCGGGAAATCGCGCCGCAGCGCAGATAGTCACCATAAGAGAAGCCGCCTGGCACCAGAATGCAGTCATACGCCGACAGGTCTGTCGCAGTATGCCACACATAATCCACGGGTTCGCCAAGGCTGTCTTCTACCGCCTTATAACAGTCAATGTCGCAATTGGAGCCTGGAAAGACGAGTACAGCAAATTTCATGACTTTTAGTCCTCCAATTCGTAGCGGTAATCCTCGATCACCGTGTTGGCCAGCAGCTTTTCGCACATTTCCTTGAGGCGTCCTTCCGCTTCGGCGCGGTTATCTGTATCGAGGGTAAGCTCCATATATTTGCCGATGCGCAGACTTTCAACTTCCTGGAACCCTACCGAATGCAATGCTCCTTGCACGGCTACACCTTGGGGATCGAGCACGCTTTTCTTGATGGTGACATAGACTGTCGCTTTTAACATACGCTTGTAGTTCCTCCTAAAATTTTATGGGCCTCAATGGGCAATCAACAAGAACTCGGATGTACCTGAGTTTAATATTGAGATAACTGCATTCTGTACAGCTAAATTCCTTTTATTTCGGGCAAAACCCACTTTAATTGCATTCCATACAGCTATATTTTGAAACAACCGCCGTTCCAGGCTTGTTCGCCTGATTTAGTTGTACCGGATACATTTAAAAGGCAGCCAGCGGCGATTTTGCTCAAAATAAATGCAGAGAATGCAACTAGCGGATACACTACAGCTGGCCAAGTTAATAAACTATAAAGACTTACCAGTAAGGCGATGATAGATGTCCAGATAACGGCGGCTCGTTTCTTCCACGACTTCAAGCGGCAGCGGGTCCGGCGTGCTGTTCTTGTCCCAGGAGGATGCGGCAAGATAAGTCCGGACGGGCTCTTTATCCATGCTGTCGATTTCAATATCCAGACTGTATTTATCTTTGGCCCAGAAGCGGGAAGCATCCGGGGTGAAAATCTCGTCGATCAGAATCACCTTGCCATCCAGCAAACCAAACTCAAACTTGCAGTCCGCTAGGATGATACCTCGCTCTTCACAGTACTCTTTGGCAAAAGCAAACAGCTTCAGGCTTTTCTCCTTCAGCTCAAGCGCCAGGTCGGCACCGATCAGCTCCTGCATCTGCTCAAAAGGGATATCCTCATCATGGCCTACATCATTTTTAGCCGCAGGGGTGAAAATCGGCTGGGCCAGTACAGCATTTTTGCGCAGGCCTTTGGGTAGTTCAATACCGTTAACTTTCCCGGTCTCCTGATACTGCCGCCAGCCCCCGCCGGTGATGCAGCCGCGCACGACACATTCAATATCAATGCGCTCTGCTTTGCGGACAACCATGATCCGGTTCTTGAGCGCCTCTCTGTCGCGTGCGATATCTCCGAGCTGGTCCACATCAATATGCACGACATGGTTCTCCATCAGGTCCTTCGTCTTGCCAAACCAGAAAGCGCTGAGCCGGTTCAGCACATTGCCTTTCTCCGGCACAGCCGGATCAAGCACATAGTCGAACGCGGAGATCCGGTCCGTAACGACAATCAGGGTCTGTTCCCCCAAGTCATACAATTCGCGAACCTTTCCTTTATAGAGCAGCGGTGCATTTACGAGATCCACAGCCGTGGATACGGCAGGGTGTGTCATGACCTTTCCTCCCTTGAACAAATGATCTTGCCTTAACTCTGCTTAAAAGAGCACTAATCGCGGATTATAACCCGCCCAATTAAAAGCCCGCAACAACAGTCCAGCAAATAAGATTCACTGCAAGAAATGTTTGGACTTCCGATCGCTGTTATGGTCATATTTCTCTGATTTAACCGCAAGCTGCGGTAGAAATCTGACCATAAAGGCGAACGCTAACGCTTCTCCAGTTCCAAAATTCCTCTCCGTTCCTCTTTACCGCACTTTATAATTTCAAGCTTCCAGTTACGCTTGGTTCAGAACAATCCGCTCTTCCTGATACTTCACGCCAGTTTATTGCTGCGCTCCTCCGTTCACCAATAACTTACCTTTTATTAGATAAGCTCCAGCTTACGGAAGATAGTGTCGACATGCTTAAGGTGCCATGTAGGATTGAATGCATCTTCGATCTCTTCCGGGCTAAGTACGGCGGTGATTTCAGGTGTGGCTTCGACGATGTCGCGGAACTGGGTTTGCTCTTCCCAAGCCTGCATCGCACGAGGCTGAACGGTATCGTAAGCCTGCTCGCGGCTGAAGCCCTTGTCGATCAGCTTGGTCAGGATACGGCCGGAGAACGGCACGCCGAAGGTCCGGTTCATGTTGCGCTTCATATTTTCCGGGAACACGGTCAGGTTCTTCACGATGTTGCCGAACCGGTTCAGCATATAGTTGAGCAGCATGGTCGCATCCGGCAGGATAATCCGTTCCACCGAAGAGTGCGAGATGTCGCGTTCATGCCACAGCGGTACATTCTCATAAGCAGTAACCATATGGCCGCGAATGACACGCGACAGGCCGGAAATATTCTCGCAGCCGATTGGATTGCGTTTATGCGGCATGGCGGAGGAGCCTTTTTGACCTTTGGCAAAAGCCTCTTCCACCTCGCGGATTTCACTCTTTTGCAGCGCGCGGATCTCGGTGGCGAACTTGTCCAGCGAAGTGGCGACCAGCGCCAGCGCAGCCATATATTCGGCATGGCGGTCACGCTGCAGGGTCTGCGTGGAGATCGGTGCCGGGCTGGTGCCCAGCTTGCGGCAGACGAACTCTTCCACGAACGGGTCGATGTTGGCATAAGTGCCGACCGCGCCGGAGATTTTACCGAACTGCACGCCGTTCGCAGCATGGCGGAAGCGCTCCAGGTTGCGTTTCATTTCCTCATACCACAGCGCCATCTTGAGTCCAAAGGTCGTCGGCTCAGCGTGAACGCCATGTGTGCGTCCCATCATCGGCGTATCCTTGTAAGCTACCGCTTTATCCTTAAGAATTTCGATGAAGTTAATGATGTCCTGCTCCAGAATTTCGTTCGCCTGGCGCAGCAGGTAACCCAGCGCCGTATCAACAACATCCGTGGAGGTTAGTCCGTAATGCACCCATTTGCGCTCCGCGCCAAGGCTTTCGGATACCGCACGGGTAAAGGCGATCACGTCATGACGGGTTTCAAGCTCAATCTCGTTGATGCGTTCAATATCAAACTTGGCGTCCTTACGCAGTTTAGCGGCGTCTTCCTGCGGGATAACTCCTAGCTCCGCCCAGGCTTCACACGCACATATTTCCACTTCGAGCCATGCATTGAATTTATTTTCTTCGGTCCAAATGGCCCGCATCTCAGGTCTGCTGTATCGTTCGATCATATCTTGTCAGTTCCTCCAAAGGTTAGTTTGCTCCACCCAGGACAAACCGTCTCCGGTGTCCTTGCAGAGCAAGTTGATATGGCCCATCTTGCGGCCGGTCTTGCTCTCAGTCTTGCCATATATATGAAGCTTGGGGGAAATCCCCAGCCGGTTTGCTGCTTCGTCCATCTCACTAATCCGCTCCACTGCCCCGTCCAGATGCTGCCCAAGCACATTCACCATGACTACAGGAGTCAAAAGCGAGGTATCGCCGAGCGGCAAGTTGCAGATCGCCCGGACATGCTGCTCGAACTGCGAGGTGACGCAGGCGTCCATCGTGTAATGCCCTGAATTATGCGGGCGCGGAGCCAGTTCATTAACGAACAATTCTCCGTCGTCCGTCACGAACATCTCTACCGCCAGCAGTCCGACGGCATTCAGTCCGGACACCAGCCGCTCAGCAAGCTCGCAGGCTCTCCGCTGAATCTCCTCCGGCACACGGGCAGGCACAATCGACAGATGCAGGATGTTGTTCACATGAATGTTCTCGGCAGGCGGAAAGCTCTTGACCTCACCGGATGCGCTGCGGGCAGCAATGACAGAGATTTCGCAGCTAAAAGCAACGAATTTCTCCAGCACCAGCTCCGGCATAACGTTTCCAGCTGAGGCTGCGGAATCGGTGGAGCTGTCTGTTCCGCCAGCTTGCGGCGCCTCCTGCGCTCCGCCAGCTCCCGGCGCGACCTGCCGGAAGGCTGCTTCCAGCTCTTCCGGCCGGCGGATGACGGCTTGTCCCTTGCCGTCATACCCCCCTGTGGCTGTCTTCAGCACACAGGGCAGGCCCAGGTCGGCGGCCGCGGCGTTCAGCTCCGCCAAGCTGCCGACCTTGCGGTACGGGGCAACGGGCACGCCAGCCGCCTCGATGGCCGCTTTCTCGCGCAGCCGGTGCTGCGTGGTGTACAGCAGCGCGCTGCCCTGGGGCACGTACGACTCTGCCGTCAGCAGCGCGGCCACGTCCGCATCGACGTTCTCGAACTCGTACGTGATCACGTCCGAGCGGCGCGCCAGCTCCCGCGCCGCGTCCCGGTCGTTGTACGCCGCGTGAATCTGCGGCGTCACCTGCCCGCAGGGCGCATCCGGCGCCGGGTCCAGCGCCACGAAGCGGTAACCCATGGCGCTGCCGGCCAGCGCCATCATCCGCCCGAGCTGGCCGCCGCCCAGCACGCCGATGGTTGCACCGGGGCGCAGCGTCCGGGGCCTGTCTCCACCCAGTGCGGCGAGTCCGTAGGACACCGCAGCCTCCTGGCCTGGAGCTTCCTGGCCATTCTCCTCGCCCCGCTGTCCAGCTTGTCCCTGCTGTGCCAGGACGTCCAGGCCATTCTCTTCGCCCCGCTGTCCAGCCTGTCCCTGCTGTGCCAGGACGTCCAGGCCATTCTCTTCGCCCCGCTGTCCAGCTTGTCCCTGCTGTGCCAGGACGTCCAGGCCATCCGCTGCTTCGCCCCGCGACTGTCTCCCGTCCCGCGTCGTGCTCACTTCCAAACCATCCGGCTTCAGCTCTTCCGGTTTCATAAGGTGTCGCTGCTTTCCAGCACTTCGCGCTCTGTAGCTTCGCGCCGCTGCTGCACCCGGCTCTGCACCTCTGGCTCGAACGCGCCGATTATCTGCGCTGCGAGCAGCCCTGCATTGACGGCCCCGGCACGGCCAATGGCTACTGTCGCCACCGGAATGCCGCCCGGCATCTGCACAATGGAGAGCAGTGAGTCCAGGCCGTTAAGCGCCTTGGACAGCACCGGAACACCGATAACGGGCAGCACCGTCTTCGCTGCCACCATACCCGGCAGATGCGCCGCGCCGCCTGCTCCGGCGATAATCACGCGAAGTCCGCGGCCCGCCGCTTCCTCCGCATAGCGGAACATCAGATCTGGTGTGCGGTGTGCGGAAATCACTTTTTTCTCATAAGGCACGCCCAGTTCTTCCAGCACCGCACAGGCATGCTCCATCGTTTCCCAGTCGGATTTGCTGCCCATAATAACCCCAACTTGCACAGACATGACTCAACCTACCTTCCGTTCCCGATATAGATACTCTTATCTGCTTTAAGTTTGTCCCATTTCTCGCAAGTTTCCCATAATTCCGAAAAAAAAAGCCCGGATTCCAAACGCATTCTGCTGCGGGTGGACCCAGACTACTGCAGGAATCAGGAGGGACTGCTCCATCTGTCTCCGCCTCGGCAGAGCATACAGGGACAAGCACATAGTGCACTGCCCTAATATCCCCGGGACGGCGCTGATGGCCATTCTAGTCATCCTATTTCCTCGTAGTCCGGAAATTTACGGTTGCCGGGTAGAAACTTCCGGGCCTTATCCCCGGTTTTATACGAGCTCTTCATAGGTTCAGTTTAACAATGGCCTACACTTCATGTCAACTTAAACACGAACATTGTAAAATTTACACGTTAAATCGTTCGCTTTTTGGCAAATTCTAATTCCTGTTCTTGGCTAATTGGGCAGGGAAACTAAAGAAAAAGGGGGAACACCTTTGTGCTCCTCCCGGAATAAAATCTATTATTTTACGACCAATACCGGAATACGGGCGCTCTGCACCACATTATGACTTACGCTGCCTAGAACAAATTCACGTATTCCGCCAAGTCCGCGGCTGCCGATTACAATAACATCCACATCATGCTCCTTGGAATAATTCAAGATCACTTCTGCAGGAGATCCTTGCAGCAGCTCCACCGTAGCATTCAATCCTTCCGCTTCAAGCCGGCTCTTCACTTCTTCTGTGGTCTGCACCGCCAGATCATAGTAATCTTTGTTTACAGAAGCAGGTAGAGGCGCAAGAGCTTCCCCGATAAAAAAGCGCGGGAATTCAAATGCGTGTACAACGTAAAGAGATGAACCCGGAGTTACCTTAGCCAGCTCGATCGCGCGCTCCAATGCCTGATTGGATGCCTTGGAACCGTCATAGGCGAGCAAAATTTTTGAGAATAACATGTACGCCACCTCTTTTTCTGTTTTGTGTAGCCATAACGTAATTCAAAAAACCTTACCTTAAAAAGTACCCATACAGCAGGATATTAAGCAGCAGCAGCAACGGAATTCCGATCCTGAAAGAAGTATGCCGCGTCTTGTGGCGCTTGCGGTACATGGCAGTCAGCACACCCAGCGCACCGCCCATAAATGCCAGCAGAAAAAGCGTCTTCTCAGGCACGCGTTCCCGCCTTGTACGGGCCTTGTTCTTGTCCTCGGACATTACCACATACCCGATAATATTAATTAGTGCAAACCACAGCAACACACCTTTGACCATTCCTTCCGGCTCTCCTCCCTCTTATCCTATCTACTTCATATTATAGTACCCTTTCCGGCAAAAAACCAATAATCCTCACATTACCTGCCACGTATACGCCCTTGCTTTCCTGTTCTTTCACGGGACCCGCCAGCATCCGTAATCCATACCCAGGATAATACGGCAGCAAGTGCTGCCGCGATTCCGCCCAGCCAGAATCCGCCGCTTAGGCCATAAGCAGAGCTCATCCAACCTGCCACAAACGGCCCTCCTGACATGCCGATTGCATACACCGCCTGATAGAAGCCCATCGCAGTTGCCCGTTTAAAGGGCGCCACTCCCGATACCGATTTGCCAAGCAGCAGCGGAAAAATAAGTCCCTGCATAAAGCCGTTCCCGATTTGTGTCGCACACAAGGCGGCAAGCGTCGGCATTGAAGGAATCAGCAGCGTGAACAGCGCGCTTCCGGCAAAACCCAGCAGCAGTGTCCCCCGGTCGCCAAGCAGCCTGCCAAATAGACGGGAACCGTAGAGTGTCGCAACGGCATGGGGCAGCATGAATGCCAAAGTCAGCCAGCCTAAGCTTTCCTTGCTTGCACCAATGTCCAGCGCCTGGTTCGGAGTATAGCCGAACATTGTAATAAAGAGCACACAGTGCGCCAGCACGGATAACAGCGAGACTTTGACCAGCAGCGGTTCTTTAATTACCGCAGCAAGGTCTTTAAGCTGGATCGCGTTCTCCCGCTTCTCCTGCTGCTGTTCCGGCAGACGCAGGGCGAGTACCAGAGCCGCTATCGCCACAAGCCCCCCGATAACAAACGGGGCATTCCAGCCCCAGTGCTCCACCATGTAGCCGCTGATCATCATGCTCATCAACTGGGCGATGACCGTGGTGAACTGCAGCATGCCCATTGCTTTTCCCGCTTCCTCTTTCGGAAAATAGCCGGCAAACATTACCGAGTACACTACCCAGGCGGAGGCTGCTATTCCGGATACGGCACGAGCCGCCAGTGCCCAACCCGGATGCGCTCCTGCCATAAACAGCAGACAGCTTGCACCGCTGGCGATCAGCCCCAGATAAATGAACGGCCGCCGCCGGTTCAAATAATCCGAGCCGATTCCGATCGGCAGCCGGAACAGAATCTGCATCAGACCGTAAATCCCCAGCACTGAGCCGACCATAACATACGAAGCTCCGAGATGCTCCACGTAGGGAGAGAGCACCGGAACATAAATATATGAAGAGAACCAGAACATAAAGACGATGACCAGGAAGAAGAAACGGCTGCCTTCCCTGGTCTTTGAACCTTCTACCGACTGGGCCCCGTTTTCTTTTTGCTTAGGCACTGTCACTTTACCACCCGCTCATTCATTTTTAAGAGTTGTTCCTGCTCTTTCGCAGATCTTCTTAGTAAAGCATATCTGCCTTTTGTTTGACAGCCCTAAAATCCACTCCGGATTCTGATTATTTCACGGTTAACCGGAATTTGTGTCTCTCCAAGCACTACGGTGCACAGCAGGCACCTAAGTCACCCTTCATAACCTAAATAAGCCTGCCGGGGATTCCGGTAGGCTTATTTAGGTTTCTAATTTATAGTTTAAATGTCCGCTCCACAGAGGTTATTACGCTTAATTCCCCTTCTGCTTGGCCTCCATTGCCGCTTTGAGCAGCTCACCCAGATTCGAGCCTACGCTTTCAGGTTTGCTGTACTGCTGCACCAGCTTCTGCTGCTCACGTTTATTGATATGCTTGTGGTCCTTGTCCATCGTCTCTGTTATTCCGCAGCCCAGACACTGTACGTAGAGGCCCGCCTTGCCTTCTTTGAGCTCCATTTTCTTATGGCACTGCGGACAACGGCGGTTCGAAAGCCGTTTCTCTCCGGCACGGGTATAGCCGCAGTCATCAGCAGGGCAGACCAGCAGCTTGCCCTTTTTGGTCTTCTTCTCCAGCATTCTTGTCCCGCATTCAGGACAATGGCTGCTGGAGACATTATGCGGCTTGTATTCTGCGCCGCTGCTCTTGACGCCGGATACGAGTTCCTGCGCCATACTGCGGATGCCTTGCAGAAAAGGCTCAGGCCGCCCTTGTCCGCGGGCAATCTTCTCCAGCTCGGCCTCCCAGCGCGCCGTCAGCTCCGGCGTGCGCAGCTGTGCCGAGACTAGTTCAATCAACTGCTTCCCTTTGCCTGTCGGGTGAAGAGAATTGCCTTGCCGCTCGATAGTATCCGAGCTGACCAGCTTCTCAATGATATCGGCCCGGGTTGCGGGTGTTCCGAGGCCATGCTTCTCCATCTGAGTCAGCAGCGAAGCCTCGTTATACCGTTTGGGCGGCTGTGTCCGCCCTGGACGGATCACACAGCGCAGAACCTTAACGGCCTCCCCTTCACGCAGCTCTGGCAGCTTCACACTGCTTGCCGCAGGCTCATCGGCAGTATTGTCTTCTTCGTCGTCATTGCTCATATCACCGCCGTATACCTCACGCCAGCCTGCGTCCTTTACCGTGGTGCCTTTCACATGAAAGCTCTCGCCTTCCACGCTTACCGTGACGGCTACCGCGTCATAACGGGCCGGTGGATAGAACAGGCTGATAAAACGCCGCACGATCAGATCATAGAGCTTACGCTCTTCCGCACTAAGCAGATTTAAGAGCACTGTCTGCTCCGTAGGAATAATGGCATGGTGATCGCTCACCTTGCTGTCATCTACTATCCGCTTTGTAATGGGCAGCGGTTTACGCAGCAGCGGCCGTGCCAATGCCGCATAGGGTCCGACAGCGATGCTGTCCAGCCGCTCCTTTAACGTCCCCGTCATATCCGAAGTTAGATAACGGCTGTCCGTACGCGGATAAGTGACCAGCTTATGCTGCTCGTATAGACGCTGCAGCACACTGGATGTTTGTTTTGCCGAGAAGCCGAACTTGCGGTTGGCATCCCTCTGCAGCTCGGTGAGATCATAAGCCAGTGGATGCGGCTCGCTTTTCTCGCTTTTTTGCACCTTGGCGATACGCCCGCTTCGGCCGGTAAGCTTGTCATTGAGCTTCGCTGTCTTCTCCTTGTCAAAAATCCGGCCATCCCCGCCCGGAGCACGCCAACCCGCCTGGAAATTCCCGAAATCTGCGGTCAACATCTCATACTCCTGGGAACGGAAGCCTGTAATTTCGTTCTCCCGGTCCATGATCATGCCGAGCGTGGGTGTCTGCACACGGCCAGCCGACAGCGGAGCACCGAACTTGCAGGTTAAAGCACGGGTAACGTTAAGACCAATCATCCAATCCGCCTCTGCACGGCAGCGCGCCGATTCATACAGACAGTCAAAATCCCGGCCCGGACGCAGTGACGCAAATCCCTCTTTGATCGCCTTATCCGTCTGCGAAGAAATCCATAGACGCCGGAACGGCTTTTTCCAGCCGGCCATATTCATGATCCAGCGGGCCAGAAGCTCCCCTTCCCGCGCTGCATCCGTTGCAACGATCAGTTCGTCGATATCCTGGCGTTTCATCAGCTGCTGCACAGCCTTATACTGCTGGCTTGTCTCACGCAGCACCTTAAGTTTGGCCTTCTCCGGCAGAATCGGCAAATCCTCCAATGCCCAAGAAGCAAATTTATTGTTATAGTCTTCAGGCTCTGCCAGACCGACCAAATGCCCCAAAGCCCAGGTAACTACATATTTCGGACCTTCAATATAGCTCTTCTGTTTATTCCCGCAACCCAGCACCCGGGCAATCTCACGCGCAACCGACGGCTTTTCCGCCAATACCAATACCTTCATAATTCTCTCCCTTCCTTGCCAACAACCTATTATACCATGATCTAAAAGACCGCAAATATCATCAGGCTGAATTCTACCTCCACATTATACAATAGGCTGTATCCGTTATCCGAAAGGAGTCACAGTAAATGTCCAAGCAAGAAGTGTATAATGTCATACCAGTAGGTGTGGTTGCCGGGCAGCCTGACAATCTGCGTCTTGAGCTTAAACCTGAATTTCACCCTGCCTTGAAAGGCCTGCAAAATTTCAGCCATTGCCAGATCCTTTGGTGGATTCATGAGTTTGCAGATGACCACTTCCGGCAAACCACACAGGTTCAGCCTCCATATGAGGCACCTTTAAGTGGAGTTTTTGCTTCCCGCTCTCCTGTCCGCCCCAATCCTTTAGGCCTTAGTGTAGCTGCCATAGTGTCTGTTGATATGGAATCGGGCATTGTCGAGGTTGCCGGACTGGATGCTTACCCTGGTACACCAATCCTCGATATCAAGGCTTACTTTCCCACTACGGACCGCGTCAAAGATGTCACTGTCCCTGAATGGGCCGCTGGCTGGGGAGACTGGGTAGCTGATTAATTAGTGCTGATAGCTGCTCAACCACAGTTGCTTACATTTTATTCCATTAATTCCCAAGGGGGTAGACATGAACAATTACCAGCTCATCGTCCAGGCTTTGGACCATATTGAAGCTGAACTGAAATCTCCATTGTCTGTCACTGCCCTCTCCAGGAGAACCGGCTATTCTCTGTATCATTTCATTCGTTTATTCCAGGCCATTACGGGGATAACACCGGGGGATTATATAGCCAGACGCAAAATTACCGAGGCTGCTAAGGATCTTAAACGATGGCCGGAGCGTTCTTTCCAGGACATTGCACTGGATTATCATTTTAACGACTACGAGACCTTCACCAGGGCCTTTAAAAGGTTGCTGCATACCACACCGACGCAGGTCCGCAATAAACGAAATAATCCTCTGCTTCCACTGCTGCACCGGCTTCACGAACAGGACCTGCTTCATTTGCCTGTAGTTCAAGGAACGCCTCCGCAGATCGTAAAGCTAGATGAAATTACTCTCAAGGGACCTATTGTGAACGTTATCGCTGACTATTCTGTAATCTCCGAAGCCTGGTCCCAGCTGTTCACCAGAGTGCCCAGCCTGCACGGCCGCAGGCTTCCCGAACGGTATTATCAAGTGGGCTACTGGGCTGACGATTTTGAAAACAGCGGGGTTTCCTTTATATGTGCTTGCGAGCTTTACCCTCAGCCAGAGATATCGGACCGTCATCAATATGCCGTAACTCAGACCTCTTATCGCCATTCCGCCTCTGAACAAGCGCAACTATCGGCGGATTTTCCTGTGTATACCTTGCCTGCAGCCACCTATTTAAAGTTCATACATAAAGGGTTGTCGAAGGATGTCTCTTATACCTACAAATATATTTATGAGACTTGGCTTCCAAAAAGCGAATACCGGCTTTCCCTGCCTTACGAATTCGAATATTATGGTGAGCAATATCTGGGCCCGGATGACAAAAATTCAATAAGCGAGATTTATGTTCCCTTGGAACTGATGTAACACAAATGTCCGTATCTGCTAAGCAGACACGGACATTTGTATAGGGTTTCTAAGTCTTGGATAGTTTCCCCTCATGTATAATTCCTATATGTATTTCCGTTAATGTGCTTCTTCACCAAGTTCCAGACAAGCTGCAAATGATATGGCCTGCTCCAGCTTTCCCTGAACAAATGCACCTTCACTTGTTAGCTGTGACCGCAGCATCATCAGCTCATCGCCATACTTTGCCTCCTGTACATAAGTAATCCGGAACCGCTTCAGTTCCTTCACACCCCACTCCTCCAGAGATAAAGCATCGCAGCACAAATCACCATAACGTGCATTGTTCAAATGATTATTGCTGTCCAGACCACTATATCTGACCTGATACCGGTAAGCTTGTTCCATGGGGATGTCCTGAGGAATGGTTACCTTATCTGGAATACTGCCGACCGAATCACCTTCATAATGCAGTACTGATACGGGAAGAGCAGATGGCCGCAGCAGCTTACGCTTCTCTGTATCTACAAGCGCCCAGATTGAACGCGCCACGGCTACCTCTGTATGGTCCTTATCATAAATACGGTAGTCACGCTGCCACATGGCTCCTTTGGTCCCTTTACTCCATGTGTGCACTATCAACTCATCATTCAGCCGGGGGATGCGTTTAAACTCCAGATCAAGAGTGATCATCATCCAGCCCATCCCTGCCTCCAGCATCTGTTCAAGACTGAGGCCTAGTGCACTTACCGCTGAGTCAGCCGTACGCTGCATCATTTCCAGAATAAAAGACAGCTTAGCCTGGGAACGGTAATCCGTATCACTGGCTTGAACTACAAATCGTTCTATCCACACAAGATTGTCTGTATTATCCACTGAAATACCCCCTTTGCTTGCGAAGCTCCCTATTATCAACATTAAAAGTCACATATATCCACAAATACTCGATACTATCCACATTAATTGGGGAGTACTTTTGATTCGCTGTACGTTCCATGATTCTTATCCACATGTGGACAAGTTTTTCTTCTATTCACTTTATCCCCTATCCTATCCACATTCAATAGCCAGCAGTTAAATCTTAACGCAAAAGG
>NZ_JBOFBG010000063.1:0-24587 GCF_051594305.1 Paenibacillus sp. IHBB 3054
CATTCTGTACAACTAAAAGCTCTCATTTCAGGAGGAAATTTGATTTAGTTGCACTCCGTACATCTAAAAAGCCCGGTTTCAGCAGAAATGTCCATTTCAGCTACTCTTAATTGCACAAAATACAAGTAACTCTCAAACTACCCTGCAGCCGCACCTGATAGTTGCAGAAAATACATCTATTACTTAATCTCATCACACTCATATTCGCTTCTACAGCCAGCAGATCCGCAAGCACATTACAAATAGTTGCAGCTCGGATCCCTATGACTGCCCCCCTCTGCTAATCTTCGCAGATTCATAATGTTCGCAGCTTATGCCACCTGCATCTATCTGTCTGAGCATGCAGCCCAGCCGATCATAAAAATTCCCCCTGCATAATCTCCGCCATCTGCCGGAGCAGCCGGGCATTGTCGTCGCGCCCCCGGACCGCGACGCGGATATGGCCGGGCCCCAGGCCGGCATACATGGCGCAGCTGCGCACCAGGATGCCGCTGCGGCCCAGCCTGGCCTGAATTTCCTGCGCGGTCCATGGCGCAGGCAAGCCGGCGAGCAGGAAGTTGGCCTCGCCCGGCGGCACAGCACAACCGAGCTGCAGCAGCCCCTGCCGCAGCACCTCCCGCTCCCCCGCGATTAACTCGCGGGTGCGTGCTTCATAGGCTTGCCCGCTGCGCAGGCAAGCTTCCCCGGCCAGCAGCGCCAGACCGTTCACGCTCCACGTCACCTGCTTGGCGGTCATTGCCGCCGCAAGCTCGGGATGCGCGACCGTGAATCCCAGGCGCAGCCCCGGGATGGCATAGAACTTCGTCATCGAGCGGATCAGCACCGTCTGACGGTACCCCGCCAGCTCCGGCAGCAAAGATTGCCGCCGCTCCTCGGGAATGAAGTCGATGAACGCTTCATCGACCGCAAGAATGGCCCCGCAGCGCTCCGCCTTGCGTGCCAGCAGCCGAAGGTCGTCCAGCGAATACTGGACGCCGTTCGGATTGTTCGGCTGGCCGAGGAACAGCAGATCGACCTGCTCCAGCAGTCCGGCGATGCTCTGCACACCGGCCCGGTATTCCTGCTCCTTCGTTCCCTGAACGGACAAGACCTCCGCGCCGAATTGCTCCGCAAGCTGGCGGTACTCGGAGAAGCAAGGCTCAATGATCCCTACCTTGCGCGGTGCTGCAGCCAGCAGTAGCAGTGCCATTGACTCTGCTGCCCCGTTGCCCACCGTAATCCAGCTGCTGTCCACTTCAAGACTCTCCGCCAGCAGCGACTTTAATCGGCGGTGTCCGGGATCGGGATAAGCCGTAACGGCTTGCCTGGAATCACACAGCAGTTCAAGCACGCCGGGCGGCGGGCCCAGCGGGTTAATATTGGCGCTGAAATCAAGAAACAGGCCGTCCCCTACCCCATAGAGTTCCGCTGCTGTCAGCAAATCACCGCCGTGGCCATATTTTTCAAGCATAGTTCTGCACTCCCTCTGATCTTCCTCGCAGGTATGTTCTTCATTGACCCAATTATTGCCCCTTTGCCAAGAGTACGTCAATGCCCCGGCATCAGTGAATGCGCAGTTGGGCACTTCAGCACACACGGCTGCTTATATGAAGATTGTTTTCTGTTTTGTGAAATGCAAGCTTTTAGTTTAGAATAAATGCAGTAGTTAATCATGCCTAAGCGGAGGAATACACTATGCTTTTTATCGATAACACAGGAATCACAGACGCATCGATTAATCTGGCGATTGAAGAGTTTGCACTTAAAAACCTGCCGATGGACGAAAGCTATCTGCTCTTTTATATCAACAGTCCGTCCATCATCATCGGCAAACACCAGAATACGATTGAAGAGATCAACCAGGAGTATGTAAAAGACAACAACATCCAGGTCGTGCGGCGGTTGTCCGGCGGCGGGGCTGTCTATCATGATCTCGGCAATCTCAACTTCAGCTTCATTACCAAAGACGACGGACAGTCGTTTCATAACTTTCTCAAATTCACCCAGCCGGTGATCGACTACTTGCAGTCCATGGGTGTAAATGCCGAGCTCAGCGGACGCAATGACCTTCAGGTCGGCGAGCAAAAAATCTCCGGAAATGCCCAATTCTCCACACGCGGACGTATGTTCAGCCATGGAACCTTGATGTTCAACCTCAATTTGGATGATGTGCAGGCTTCGCTCAATGTCAATCCGGAGAAATTCAAATCCAAGAGCACCAAATCCGTGCGCAGCCGGGTGGCCAATATCAAGGAGCTGCTCGGCACCGAAATGACGATTGAGGAATTCCGCGAAGGCCTGCTGCGTTCCATCTTTGGCATGGAGCCTTCCGAGGTTCCACAGTACAAGCTGACTATGGACGACTGGGTGCGGATCAATGAAATTTCCAAGGAGCATTACCAGAACTGGGATTGGAACTACGGCCTGTCGCCGAAGAGCAATGTGAAGCATACCCGCAAATTCCCGGCAGGACTCGTCGATATCCGCATGGATATTGAAGACTCCATTATTCAAGAGATCAAAATTTACGGTGACTTCTTCGGCGTCGGCGATGTGGCAGACGTAGAGAACGCACTGCGCGGCAAACGTTATGAGCAAGCTGAGGTCAGAGACGCTCTGTCCGGGCTCGATCTGAAGCATTATTTCGGCCGCATTGAGCCGGAGGACTTTATCGGGCTTATTTTCCTGGAGGAATAGCTTTTCGCAAGTGGAAACGGCTTTGCCGTCCTTTTTAAGGACGGTACCGTTTCAGCGAGAAATAGAAGGATAAGTTATCGTGTGAAACATATAAATTCTTATATTTAAACAAGAACCAGCCAATCTCCATTAACCGGAGTCTGGCTGGTTTTTTTAATGAAACAGCGGTTTCCAGCGCCGTTCCTTCCTCTCTTCACATTCAGCTATGCTTTGGAAAGCTTGCGCTTCTGGTACAGCAAAAGTCCTGTTACAAAATATATTACAGTGAGCAAAGCAATCATTGTGAAATCAAACCATACCTCATGTAAGCCTGCTCCATCGTTCAAGATGTGATTAAAAGCATTGGCAGTATGCGTAAGCGGCAATAAATCTGTGATCCCAAAGGAATGCCCGTGGATTGTAAATATACTCATCTTCGGCAGGGGGAACATACTCCCTGAAAAAAACATTAGAATAAAGAAAGGAAAACAGCCGACAGTTAAAACATCAAAAACGGTATTCAGAAAACTTGCTACCACTAAGCTTATAGCAACCATAGAGAAGCTCGACAGGATCCCAACAACAAGAATGGCGCCAAATCCTCCTGCCGGTCTGTAGCCCAACCCAAGCGCCGTCCAGTAGGACAGAACAATGGCCCCTGCTGCTACGATGGCTTGCGTAATACATATACCGGCAAGAAAATTGAATGCTCCAAGACGGCTGAGCTTCAACCTTATAAGTGTCTTCTTATCATTTTCCTTCACAATGGAAGCTGTGGCTGTAAACAGGATCATTAAAACAGCCAAAGAGATTAAACCCGGAACATAACCTTCAAATTCGTTCAACGGCTGTTTTTTCTCGAGAAAAGTTTCATTTATACTTGCGGTTAACGTTATTTCCGCTGCATCCAGCCCCTGTTTGCTTACAGCATCTGCCACCCATACCGCCGCAACCGGATATCGCATATTTCCCATACTTCCATAAAAGTTTATTTGAGCAGGGTCTGCATTGTTCCCGGCAGCCTTGCCGGCTAATTTGTCAGAATAATCTTCAGGGATCACGATTCCTATATCTACGGCCTTTTCCTTTACCTTTGCTCTTAATTGATCCTCACCACCGAAACCGGTTACATTAAATAGTTGCGAGTTGTCCTGCCCCTTCATATGCTCCAGATTGCTGATTAATTCGATGGACGCGTGGCCTGAATCCAAATTCAGAACGCCTAAATGATAGGTGGTAGGCCCTCCCCCGTAAAAAAGGTTCATCAGTACTAAAAAGAACGGAGAGAACATCAAGACCATCGCGAGAACTTTCCAATCCCTTACGTTTTCCTTAAAGGATTTGGTAACCGAAGCCGCCAGTCTCATTCCCGCAGCCCCCTTCCAGTCACAGCAATAAATGCATCCTCAAGCGTCCGCTTCCGGATCGTCATATCCTCTATATGTATGTTAAAAGCTTGCAATCTCTGGTTCACCTTCGGAATAAGCTCAAGAACTCCACCCGCCCCCAGCAAAAATAATCCATCCGAATAGGTTCTCTCTGTACATTCATCCGGCATTGACTTCAGGACTTGATGGGCCAAATCTGCGCTTACCCCATTTACCCGTATCTGCAGAAGTTCTCCCTGCCCGGATTTTGCCTTGAGCTTCTCAGGAGTGTCTATCAAAAGCACCTTCCCATGGTCCATGATGGCCACCCTGTCTGAAAGTCTGTCGGCTTCATCCATGTCATGTGTAGTGAGAATCACCGTTTTTTCTTGTGCCAGCTGTCTGATGAAGTCACGTACGAGTATTCTGCTCTGGGGATCAAGCCCTGCCTGAGGTTCATCCAAAATAATCAGCTTCGGGTCATGGACAAGTGCCAGCGCGATATTGAGTCTTCTTTGCATTCCGCCTGACAACGTCTTGGCAAGCTTATTTTTTTTCTCGCAAAGTCCAAGCGATTGCAGCAGGCTTTCTGCCTTATTACCGGCTGCTCTGGAACTTAGCCCGTAGGACATACCGGCAAATTTCAATTGTTCAAGGCAGGTAAGCAGCTCCCAGATGACGATTTCCTGCGGACACAGCCCTATCATCCCTTTTACATGCTCATAGCCGGAAGACATGGAGATTCCATTTACAGTAATACGGCCTGAATCCACTTTGAGAAGACCGCACAGCATTCTTATGGTAGTCGTCTTACCGGCACCATTGGGTCCGAGCAACCCGAATACCTCTCCCTTGCGAACCGAAAAGCTTACATTGTCTACTGCGGGCAGTTCACCATATGTTTTGCTTAATCCTTCTACAGAAAGAAAGTTCTCATGCTCCATACATTGGATTACTCCTTTCGTTTATTTCAGCCAGACCTGTTCAAACCGTTCAACCAGAAGCTCAATATCCTCCTCAGGATGAATCATCGCATAAGAAACAACCCCATCGAGTGCCCCCATCAAGGAGATCCCATAGGCTTCAGGGTCCCTAAGATCAGCCTCTCCGGACTCCACTGCTTTTTGAAACATCCCTATAAGGAACGCGGTGCTTTGATTTACATATTCTCTGTAATACTCCATAAGGGCCGGAGCTTGCAAAGCCTTTGACATCGATAAGAAAAAAAAGCTCAGTTCTCGTGGCCTGCTTGCCCAATAGTTCAGATATTCTTTAATATATTGTCTTAATCCATCCATAGCACTGCTATTCGAGTAAGCCTTTTCTGCCATTTCCATGATTGGCTCCGAAAGCTTCTGATTCGCCTCCATCAGGAGGACTTCCTTATTGGGAAAATGATGATAAAAGCCGCCCTTGCTGACACCGGCCCGCTTGGCTATAGCATCTACAGATGCGCCATCATAGCCCTTTTCGAGAAACTCTTCTACGGCTGCCAGGAGCAGAGACTCTACTCTATGTTCCTTTAACTGTTTTTTTGTCATATTCCGTTCTCCATTCCGACCGTCGGTATGTTCAATATAACAAGGTCTATTGGTGAAGTCTGTGAATTAAATAACACCTTGCTCAAGAAGGACGAGAAAAAAGGCTCCCCGCTGCAAACAGCGGAAAGCCTTCGATGCCCCAGGAGGGGTTTCGCCCGTCTCAAGGGGTAAGTACAAATGCATAAATGACCAGTACAAGCGTAAACACAATACAGAGATTCTCTACTGCACTACCCTTCTTCGTGCCGGTGCTCATCAGCTTGAGCCGAAGCTTGAAGGGGATCGGAGGCAGCGGGGTAATTCCGCGCTGAGTCAACGAATCCGCCAGCAGATGCAGCGCATAGGACAGGCCGCCGGCAATCCACAGGCTGCCGCCGTCATTCATTTCCAGGGAGGCAAAATAGAGCAGCGCTCCCCACCCGGCCACCGCGTAGAGCGTATGTGTCAGCCCGCGGTGCGGGACCACGGAGGACACGACCAGCACGCAGGCGGCAATGTAGTTCCACGGGTCGTAATCGTCCGCGAACGCGAACAGTGCCAGCGCAATCAGCAGCATGACGAGATGCCGCAGCCTCCTGCCCGGCAGGAAGGACACGCTGCCCACCAGCAGCGCCAGGGCGATATTCCAGGGCGGAGCTGCAATTTCGGCAAAATAGAGATACACTGCTGCTCCGATCAGAGCCACCTGCAGGATGCGCAGCAGGAATTCGGGAATCGCCTTGCGCACCAGCAATGAATTCGGCTCATCGATATCGGGGAGCAGCGCGCTGACTGCCGCCACGGCGATCGCCGGAATCGTGATTTCATAGCCGAGCAGATTCATAACAGAGAGGGTAACCCCGGTGCTGATTACTAAATGGGATTTGCCCATCATAGAGAACCGCTCCTTTCTAGTTGTCGAAATAAGAACAAGTGTGCGGTTATCGAAGTATACCAAGGTCTGGATTTTTTGTCCAGCCTGGCCTGAATGATTGAGCTTCACTCCTTATACCAGCTGGCCTTTTGCGCAGTTTCGGCTTGTCCTTCCCCCTATTTTAGGATACAATTTGGACAACTTGATACAGCAGCTGAACTCTATCTAACCCTTCTTATATTCCAGGAAAGGATGACCACTGTGACCCGCTCCCGAATCGCCGATCTCAGTCTGCTGCTGGTAGCGATGATGTGGGGCTCAACGTTTCTGATTGTACAGCATGCCGTCAGAGTGCTGCCGCCTCTCGCTTTTAACAGTATCCGGTTTACGGGTGCCGCTCAGCTGCTAGCGCTGATTACCGTTGTTTTTTACCGCCATAAATGGAAAAAGCTAAGCTGGCGCATGGTGGGCCACTCCCTGCTGCTCGGCCTTTTTTTGTTTATGGGCTATGGCTTTCAGACGATGGGCCTGCTGTACACGACCACTTCCAACACCGGATTCATTACCGGTCTGTCGGTGGTGCTTGTCCCCTTCCTGTCCTTGGCGCTGCTGAAACACGCTATATCCCGTTATACCTGGTTTAGTGCAATCCTGGCGGTGGCGGGACTTTATCTGCTGACCTTTACCGGCTCGGCATTTTCCCTGAATAAAGGCGACGGCCTGATTCTGCTCTGTGCTGTCGCTTTTGCGCTGCAGGTTGCCTATACTGGCGTGTATGCTCCGCGTTATCCGGCGCTGCCGCTGGCGACGCTGCAGCTCGCTTTTGTCGGACTGTTCAGCATTGTGGCTTCGCTCCTTGTGGACGGAACCGCACCGCTGGCTCACAGCGGAGAGCTGATCCTGAAACCGGATGTGCTGTGGGCGCTGCTGATATCCATTGGTCCGACGAGTGCGTTTGCCTTCTGGATTCAGACCGCCTGCCAAAAGTACACCACCCCGTCACGGGTAGCCATCATTTACGCTACGGAGCCGGTATTCGCCGTCTTGACCGGCCTTGCCTTCGGCGGTGAGACACTAGGCATCTCCGCTGGTTTCGGCTGCCTCTGCATCCTTGCGGCCATGCTAATGGCGGAGTTCAGCCCTGAACCGGCCAGGAACGGAGTTCTGCAGCAGGATAAGAAATGATCTTGCACAGGACTGAACAGCAGTACAAACCATCACCACAAGCCGGAAATACAAATACAAATAGATAAAACTAAGGAGAGAACCACACATGTACAAATTGATTGCTATCGATATTGACGACACCCTGATCAATGATGAGAAAGAAGTAACTCCCGCAACACAGACCGCACTGGAACAGGCCGTTGCCGCAGGCGTTGTCGTAACTTTGGCTACCGGTCGCGCTTATGCTTCAGCACAAGCCATCGCCCGTCAAACGGGACTGAATGTGCCAATCATCACCTATCAAGGCGCATTGGTGAAGAACCTGATGGATGAAAAAGTACTGTACGAACGTTATGTCCCGCAGGATGCCGTACGCAAGCTGTTCACCTACTGTGTGGAGCATGACCTGCATCTGCAGACTTATATTGACGACAAGCTGTATGCCCGCGAAGAGAACCAGAAGCTGATTGATTACTCCGCGCTGAACGGAACTCAATACTATATTGAGCCGGATTGGGAAAAGCTCGTTCCGCAAAAAACGCCAAAAATGCTCATCATCGACGATCCCGCATTCCTGGACGAACTGTCGCCAATTCTGCGTGAGCTGCTGGGCGATTCCGTCCACATCACGAAGTCGAAGCCGCATTTCCTGGAAATCATGCATCATGAAGGCACCAAAGGCCTGGCGCTTGAGTTCCTTGCGGCCCACTTCGGCTGCGAGCTGTCCGAAACCATTGCTGTGGGAGATTCCTGGAACGACCACGAAATGCTGGAAGCTGCCGGCCTCGGCGTCGCTATGGCCAATTCCATTCCCGCGCTGAAGGAAATCGCTGATTTCATTACACTCAGCAATAACGAAGACGGTGTAAAATTCGCTATCGATAAATTTATTCTGAATAACGTAGAAGCTTAAGCTGAGGTAAACCTTAGGTATGTGTTGTAATGATGGGGAATGCGGATGATTCGGCGGGAACCGGGATTTTGAAGTGTGCGATTGAAGATCGCATAAGTAACCCCCAGCTTAAATGTATTTGCTGCAACTATTTGGGGCAAAAACGATTGATTTTGAGCCTTAGTTGTATTCCGTGCAATTGAAAAAGACGAAAACCGGAATTTTAGCCGGAACCCGCCTACTTAAATGTACAAAGTGCAACTATTCCCAAATTGGTACCGAAAAGTAAAGATATAGCTGTATAAAATACAGTTGACAGCAATTGCGAATAAGCAGATCACTCAGTCTGTACGATGAACCGCTCATTACCTGACTGCTGGTTACTCAACTAACTAATAGTACGCGTTCTGTTGCTCAGGGCCGCATTGACTACTGTATATCGCATATCAATTCTCCACCCTGGCCATTATGCAAAAGGGTGCTTAGTCCCGGGTCTGTAGACCGTGACTAAGCACCCTTTTGTTGTCTAGCGTGGCACAGCTAGCAGCATGCCGGGAAATCTACTGGCTCCGCGCCTATCATCATCGCTTTTACCTCACCAGCACACCTACGCTCCGCACCTGTCATATGGCCTCTACCCCGTCAGCTCCCGCTTCCCGCCGCCAGTGAGCTCCTGCGCTGCGCTCCAGTCCTCCAGACCCTCTCCCTCTTCCAGCTCCAGCTGGGAATGGTAGAGTCCATGGTAACGCCCCTCAGCCGCAAGCAGCTCATCATGACTGCCGCGCTCCGCTACTCTGAACGTGTGAGCGGGAGTCTTAGGCCCGTAACCGCCAGCGTCACATTTTCCGGCAAAATATAAGCTTTTCTCTGATCCACATCATGCGACATATGTGTGTATACGGCGCGTGCCGGCTGAACTATCCGCAGCAGATCTGCTGCTTCCGTCATATCGTACACAGAGCGGGTCGACAGCTCCGCCGCCTCATAATAAAAGCTTGTACCCAGTACCAGCAGATCCAAGCCATGCATGCGCTCCGTTTCCTGCGGTGTAAGGGAGATGGAGTCCGGACAATATACCCACTTATATCCCTCCTTCTCCAGCCGGAAGGCGTAGGAGTATCCGTTTTTGCCGTGATTCACTTTCCACGTGTCGATCTGCCAGCCATCCAGCTCGATCCCGTCATCGCACGGTATCATCTGTATATTGCGGTCCAGCCATGGATATTGCCGCAGAATCACCGGAATCACCTCCGCAGGCGCGTACAGCTCCCCTTTATATCCCATCCAGCGGCAGGCATCTGCCCATTCGGGCAATCCGCCAATATGGTCAAAATGAGCATGGGTCACCAGCAGCCTGCGCATGGTACGCTGCCCAAGCGATTCCATCTGCCGCCGCCAGTCCGGACCACAGTCAATCGCCAAAAAATCACTGCCGTTATCTATAAGCACGGAGGAGCGAAGCCGCACATTCAGCCCGCCCGCTCTAGCCTCCATGCAGGTCTCACAGCTGCAATATACCCGGGGAACGCCCATCGCGTCGCCTGTCCCCAAAAACACCAAGTTATCCATCTCTAATCTCTCCTTCAGTTCCCGTTGCGGAAGTTTAAGTAACCCCTATTATAGTACATCTCCCTCTTCATCTCATATGAGCCGCCAGGCTACCGATCTACCTTGAATCCCCTTGTATCCATTCCGGGGAACGTCAATAACCCCTTTATCATAAAGGAGCTGGGCCTGCTTATTGTTTTCTATAACCTGCTCTTGTCGCAAGTCTACGCCAGTGTAAGAGTAGCCCAAGTATTCGGCCACTATGCCACGCACAGAACCAGCGGTACATGATCTCGCATAAAACGGGGTCAAAGATGCTTGTCCCTCCCCCTACAGCTTCCATAGCAGCACGCATGAATTCAGATTGCCCAGACATGTTATATAAGAGTGAGTCGCCGCGTTCTTCTTCGCTTTGTATCCCCATCTGCAACCACTGTCGCTTGCGCTCCTGCCAGTAACCCTGACGAGTATCAAGCACACTAAAAGGTGGTACGATAAAGCGATCAATAAGCGGGACACGCTCAGGTTCCGTTAGAGGATCTAAATCTCCAACATCAATATCAAAATCACTTAGTTCGCTTAGATCAAAGCCAGACAGCCAGCTCAGCCCCGCCCTCCTGCAGCTCATTCAGCAACTGCGCCAGCGCTTCATCGTCCCAGCGGCCTAACACTTTATTCAGAGCCAGATTCAGCAGGCGCTCCCGCTCCAGGTCCAGGTTGACCACCGATACGGCTAGCTCTGAGCAGCCTTGCTCATTCACCATCACCTTGTATCGCTGATGGCCGCCCACCATGTTGCCGGTTTGCTCGTTCCAGACGATCGGGTCGACATAACCGAATTCGTCCAGACTGCGGCGAAGCTTCTCATACTCAGGATCTCCTGGCTGAAGGTCTTCACGGGGATTATAGACGGCTGCATTGAGCTGGTCAATCGGTATGATTCTGATGTCCATTTATATGCCCCTTTCCAAAAGAAAAAGCACCGGTTAAGGTGCTTCAAAATTCCTTATTCACTCTTCCCTTTTTCTCCGTGCAACCTCTTGCATCTCATGAAATAAAACGATGTTGTCAATTTTCTGCTTAAGCCCAGCAATTGCTCCCACTTCTGTGTCGTCAACATAATCATCACCAGAATTTGATGAGGCTTTGAACCTTTTTTGAGACTTCGTGACAATAATCGTGTAACCCTTATATATTTCCATAATTAAACACCTCCACCCCAATCATACGCCACCCTTCTCAATTACGACAATTATTGTGTTGAGTTGGTTTTTCATCTTGGGATAGGTGGAAACTTAGCGGGATACGAAGAGAATCGGTCCGCCCTGCTCTTTTCCACGCTTCACCACACAAACGCACGTTCCTGAATTAAACGCCTCAGAATGGCTCACAGAAGGCTGTTTTTTGAGCATGAAAAAAGCACCCGAAGGTGCTGGAAAACTCAGACATATTCATCTATCGTAATTAATAGCAGCTTTAATTTTTGCAACAATAATCTGTTTAAGCGCGGCTTCTAGATCCTCTGGGAATGCGGAAATAAACTGACCTACATCATCCCTTGATCCACCGGCTTGTGTAATATCCTTATAAGATACCCTGAATTCAAAACTTCCGATAGATACTATAGATAAAGAAACTTCCCATGTAAGTGGTGATACAACCACTAGTTCTACCGACTCTCCTAAAACGATCCCACTTTCCTTAATTTCCCTAACTACTTGCTTTAAAGCAGCAGTTACTAGATTTTTCATCCGGTTATGCTCGGTGATATGATCCTTTATATCATTTAGCCAATCCGACAATAAAATCACCTCCTTCGACATCATATTTCGACGTTCAGGAATTTTTTCCCTTCTGACAAACCGGCCTGCCACAAAACTGTGCCGTTCCTTCCCAGCGCCCCCATATACAGCCCTCACACTTAGCCGGCTGCTGAGGTGGATCTTTCAAACGCCGCTGCTGTTGCTTCTTCTTCAATTTAATTCCCCCAATATAAAAAAGCCGCCCAATAATGAGCGACTTCGGTTTTGATATGTACGATTTTCAGCGATAAAATTACGTTTTGAACAAAATTCACACGCTTTAAAGAATGGCGTCCGCTCTGCATCCGCAGCAAATGTGCTGCGCTCTTTGCTTAAAATCTTTACGGACTTTGTAACAAAGGAGAACAAGACCATTTTACTAAACCCATATACTGAGAGTCAAAATCTAAAACAATCATTTCTAGCCTAATTTTTCGAAAACCAGCTAGAAATGACCACATTTCTCACTTTTATCGATTTAGACAAAAAATCAATAATTGAAGCAAATCTTACGACAGGAAGCCCTATTCAGACAGCAGTAATAAAAATTATAAATAAATATCCATTCCTATTACTCTTCCCGATGGATCATCCACAATTAAATATACGCCCTTACTTCTAGAGTTAAAATAATTTATTGCAACAGAATCTTTTAGAGCATCCGTATAAAACCAATTAGTAGGAATTATCGGAAAGCGATTTCTGTGCTTGAAGAATGTACTCTTTAGGAAGTCAAATACTTCATCAAAATCCTCTTTCACATAGTTATTATTAATAATTCCTTGTGCAACTTTTAATTGAACATTTTTATTTATTTTTCCATTGGGACGATTTTCTTGACTTCCATACAGATCTTGCACGATCGGGTGTAATTCATTGTTTCTAAATTTTGTCTTATACAGCTCCCTAGCCCCTTCTAAAGGTCTACTGAATTGAATCATATGAGGCATTTCTTCATTGTACCCAAAGTAACCTAATACATCAGAAAAAAAGGGGGCAATATCTCTCATACATTTCTCATACATACTTTTATCGAATAACGGAATTGATGTTATCATATTTTCAGTCATAATAGCAGGAAAGACAAAAAAATCTGCTAAAACTGATAAATGCATGGGTATAGCATCAGAATTCGTAATCTTTTTTACATCACGATCATCCGGTCTTTCTTTATAGTAGGTATCAGGTAGAGAACTAACCATTTCTGTCCACTCGTAAATTTTCAAAATATTCCCTCCAATAGGTAACATCCCTGCAACTCAGATATAGCAGGGATGTTACTTACTTTATCTTTTAACCTTCCCAAACGCCAAAGAATACAGAGTTGGAAGTCGCATTGGTTATATCGTTGAAGACAGTGTTTCTACCAGTAAAAAAACAGTCTGTTACTTCTACTCTGAATTGCCCATCACTTAGATCATAAAAGTTAAACTGTCCCTTTGCAGTCTCAGTTGCAGGATTAAAGGTGAAATACTGACGGGTATCGTCTAAAGAAACCCAATCCATTATTTCAGGACTGTAGTATTGAAGTTCTGCAACTATATAAGCACTTTGAATATCGTCATTGGCACTAAAAGTAAAATTGACTTCTAAAGTTGAACTTCCTACTTTCTTTGCTGCGAGAGACAGTCTTCCAAGATAAATTTCTTGAGGTGTAATTAGATTTGTAGAATTATCTGTAGTGATATTACTTTCTGAAGTAGCAGTATTTATAGTAGTTGAGTCACCAGAATAAATTCCTTCAATAGCTATATTATCAGATTGCGGACTATCAGCAAAAGCAGAAACCGGGGTTAACAATACCAAAGCGAGCATAAAGATAGTTATAAATTTTTTAATCATTTTAACCCTCCATGTCATTTATTTGGTAAATTTGTAAATAACGGCCGTTATTTATTGTTATATTATAGCAATTAATAAAATTTGTCTACTATTTTTTTCCTTTTATGTAATATAACATAACATCAACTTGTGGTTCATTTATTGAAAATATATAAAATCTCCTACTAGAAAAGGCGAGAGTGATTTGCACTTCTACATCGCTGTAGCCGTGCGTGTCACTCTCGCCTGATTTCCACGTTATCAATATGCCATGGAGAAGTGCTGATTTGGTGCCGGAATTGTGCTGAACAAGTGCTAAAAAAGTGCGGTTTTGCGCTAAAACTGCTCATCATCTAATTCAAAGAAGCCTAACAGCTTCAGGTTGTTCGCAATCGTCACAATTCCTGCATCCACCCATCCCCGGACTGTGCTGCTCTTTTCGTCATAACCGAAGAACAAACAGGTTTCCTTTAACGAGTAACCGTCCAAGTACCGGAAACGAATTGCTTTTTTTACATCAGGGTTGAGGATAAGGCTATGTGCCCGTGTGATCGTCTTTGCCCGTAACTGATACTGTTCGTACACCCAGCGTTGTTTCTCAATCAGTATGACGGCGTTAGCCGCCTTATCTGCATACAGCGCATCCTGTTCAATTCGGCGGGCAACCCCCCCATCGATGCCAACCTGTTGAAGATCTTTTGTGTTATTCTCATAGTCTGCCATCAGCAGCGTCATGATTTTATATTTACTGAGCAGGAATTTAGTCCGTTTAATCTCTACCTCGTTTGCTTTTGGAAAGAGCTCGCTTTGTCCAAAAATCCCCTGTGCCATCGCCATCCCTTACTCCCCTTTATCTAAAGGACCCCCGCCCCGGCCAAGGATATGGGGGTCTTTACATATTATCGTTTTTCAAAGCCCGCAAGCTTTTTCCGTAGCTCCGCATTCTCCTGTAGTAGCCGCGCGTTTTCTTCACGTATGGCTTCATATGGCTTAAGTACATTACTATCCTCCTGCCCTACAACCCGCAGTGTCCAAACCTCTTTGTCTGTCTTAGTGAGAAATCCTTTCCTTACAAGCTGCTCGACAAGTGAGTGAGCGGTGGAACGGGATTTCAACTTCAGAAGCTCTGCCACCTCTGTAACTGAAGGAGCACAGCCCCGTTGATCAATGAACTTCTTTATAAGTTCAAGTGTCTCCGACTGGCGCTTTGTAACGGCTTGGTTGTCACGACTCTGTTCCTCCATTCTTGCAAAGAGCTTATCCCAGCAGTTCCCGTATAACGGCGGTTTAATGAGTAGACCCATACATCCGCACATATGACCGCAACAGCAGAACTCGGGACTATACTGAATAGGTGTTCCGCATTCCATACACTTCCACTGGCTACTCATGGATATTGCCGACAATCTCATACACGATCTTAGGTGATAAGAACTCAGAAAGATTATCTGTGGCGTGGAATGGCGTATCGTTTGCTTTGCCTGATCCCCAGAAATATGAAGGGTATGAAGTGCTTTGGTCAGTGTATACATACCAGGACACAGCGCCGTTCAGTGGATATTTCTCTGGAGTTCCATGTCGCACTTCGCCTACAACCAAAATATCTGAATTCATTGAAAGAGACGATGTATTCCGAAAGTGTCAGACCGAGTCATGAGGCATTGGAAGAATTTAAGCATAAACTGCGGGACGCGTTGGATAAATTGTAGGCTGCCAAATATAGGCTTAAATATTCCCATGTAAAAACAGAGCAAAGACCGCCCTCTGCGATGAGGTACGGTCTTATTTGCTGCAGCTTCGGCTGCGCAATCCTATCCGTATGGGCTATATTCCGGCCAGTACCTGATACCAGACTCCACGTTTGGCGTAGAGTGTGCTGCGCACTTCATCCCAGCCGCCAAGATACTGAATATCAAAAAGCCCAGCCGGGACAGGATAATGGTCCGCATTCTCCGCATACACCTGCTCATTCACCGGACGGAAGCCGTATTCGGCGAAGACCTCCTGGGCCTCCCGGGTTGTCAGGAAGTCCACCAGCGCCTCCGCTGCCTCGCGGGTTCCATGCTCATCCACATATTTGTCCACGACCGCCGCAGGATTCTCGATCAGGATCGTATTCTGTGGAATAATAACCTCATATTTCACACCCTGGGCAATCCGCGCCAGCAGCTCATTCTCATAAGTGACGATAACATCGCCCACGCCGTATTCAAAGGCAGCCATCGAAGCCCGCCCGCTTTTGTCCAGAGATTCTACATTCGCGTGTATGCTCTCCAAAAAAGCTTTAGCGGCAGCAGGGTCCTTCACCCCTCCTTGCGCCTCAGACAGCTTGAGACCCGCCCCATAGATGGCGTTGATGTCCCACTGTGCTCCGCCAGAGGTCTTTGGATTGGGATACAGCACCTTAACGCCAGGCTTCGCCAGATCAGCAAAGTCGTGAATTTCCTTCGGGTTGCCTTCACGTGTCCCTAGAGCGACAACCGAGCGGGTTACCATCCCGGCTTTTCCCCGCTCCTTCCAAGTCTTCTCTACCAGCCCTGCCTTCACCAGCTTATCGACATCGCCTTCCATGGCCAGCAGCGTCACATCGGCTTCGAACCCGCCGGCAATTGCCCGGGCTTGGGTCCCCGAAGCCTCATAGGATTCCTGAAAGGCGATAGTCTGGCCGGTCTCCGCCTTCCACTTCGCTGCGAACAACGGCAGAATCTCGCCCATCGCGTCTTTAGCCACGCTATAGGCACCGACCACAAGCGTCAGCTCTCCTTGCTGGGGAGTTTCCTCCGCTGCGGTGTCCTGTTCCTTCGCGCAGCCGGCAAGGGCCAGCGCGAGCAATACCAGCATTAAGGCAGCTAGCCATCCGTGCAGTTGTCTGCTCCTTTTGAAAAGCCTCATACCGGCTCCACATCCTTCGGGGTGTAGGGTTTAAAAATCTGTCTTGACGCTTGGCTGGGGGAGCATTTGCCTATGGTGCAGCTATCAGCAGATATAAGATGTACTTCAAGCACTGCTCAAAGGCTCGCTCACAACTGCGGTGAATATTTGGACTTCCGGTCGCTGTTATGTTTGGATTTCCTGATTTGAACCGCTGCTAGCGGTAGAAATCCAAACATAAAGGCGAACGCTGTCGCTCCTACAGTTCCAAAATTCCCCTCCGTTGCTTTCACCCGTTATGGTTGGCTAAAGTTCATCTAACTTCATCGCGGGCGCTGTCGCTTCTCCCGCTCCAACTCTCCTCTTGCCGCCTGACAACAGATTGTTAAACCCTGTTTTTTATTTAATAGAAACTGCACCGTCCTGCTGCGGACGGTTAACGATATGAAATCTAGTGAGTGATTAAATGAATACAGGCATTGGGTCTTCCTTCAGCCCGTTCTCCTGGATCCAGCTCCGCTCATCATTAAACAGATAGGCACGGTGGACAAGCACGGCGATCTCCTGGCCCGGCTGCAAGGTTTCCTTCTCCAGTGAACGGTAGGTCACCAGCTTGTGGCCGTTCACTTCCACCTCTACCAGCCATTCGCTACCGCGGAAATGCAGATGCTTCACGACACCCTGTTCCGTGGCCGAAGCCATTTTAAATTCATTCAGATGGCCCACTTCGATATACTCAGGGCGGATCAAGGCTTTGGTCGGCTTTCCGCCGCCCGCATTCTTAAAGCCCTTCAGCTCGGAGGCGCTTTCGATCAGTGTGGACTCGCCGATAAAGGTCGCCACGAACGGCGTCTTCGGCTCTTTGTAAATATCCCAAGGCGTGCCTTTCTGCTCCAGCCGGCCCTGGTTGATGATCATGATCTCATCGGCCACTTCAATCGCTTCGTCCTGGTCATGTGTAACGAAGATGGAGGTGATCCCGACACGTTCGATCAGCTCGCGCAGCCAGGAACGCAGCTCCTGGCGGATCTTTGCATCAATCGCTGCAAACGGCTCATCCAACAGCAGCAGCTGCGGCTCAGGCGCAAGTGCCCGGGCAAAAGCCACCCGCTGGCGCTGGCCGCCGGAGAGCTGATGGGGATACCGTTTCTCGAACCCCTTCAGTCCTGTGAGCTCCACCAGTTCCATAACACGGTTCTGGATCGTATTTTTGTTTACCTTTTTCACCTTAAGACCAAAAGCAATATTCTCATAAACGGTCATGTGCTTGAACAGTGCATAGTTCTGGAAAACAAAGCCGATTTCCCGCTCCTGCGGCGGAAGATTTTTCACCGCCCGGCCGTGAAAAATGATCTCGCCGCTGTCCGGCGTCTCCAGTCCTGCCAGCATGCGCAGAATCGAGGTTTTGCCGCCTCCGCTGGGCCCGAGCAGCCCGATCAGATGACCTTTGGTAATCCCGAAATCAACGTCCTTGACGGCATGAAAATCTCCAAAATGTTTATTCAGACCCCGAACCTCGACATGCATACCTAATGCACTCCCTTTCTTCTCTTGCTCCATTCCATCAACAGCAGCAGACCCGCGGAAAATGCGGCCAGCACCAGCGCTATCCCGCCCGCAGCCGTTACATTGAAATTCTCGACATCCTGGTAGACCAGCGTGGTCGCGGTCTGGGTCTTGTTCATGATGTTGCCGGAAACGACAAGCACCGCACCAAATTCACCAAGCGAGCGCGCAACCGTTAGAATTACACCATAGATTACCGCCCAGCGGATCGACGGCCAGGTCACCTTCCAAAATGTTGTCCAGCCATAGGCTCCAAGCGTTGAAGCCGCCTCTTCCTGCTGTGAACCGATCTCCTGGAGCACCGGCATCACTTCACGCACCATTAAAGGGAAGGTTACAAAGAGCGTAGCAATGACCATCCCGGGAAAAGCGTACACAATTTTCAGTCCGATTTGTTCAAAGATTGACCCCAAAGCGCTGTCTGGGCCCAGCAGCAGCACAATCATCAGCCCGCCGATAACCGGAGAAACCGCATAGGGCAAATCTACAATGCTGTTTAGCAGCCCTTTTACCCGTTTCCCCAGCCAGTTTGCCCGCACCAGATAAAGAGCCATCATAATGCCAAACAGCGTGTTCAGCAGCGTAACGACAACTACGACAAACCCGGTCATCATCAGCGCATGCAGCGCCTCCGGTCTGCTCAGGGCGGCCCAGAAGCCGCCGAAGCCTTCACTGAAAGCCCCCATTGCCATCTTGCCCAGCGGTGCAGCAATCAGCAGGAAAAATACTAGATAAGTTAGTCCAATCCATAATTTTCTCATGACCGTCTCCCCCGCATCTGCAGCAGATTGATCATCCAGAGAATGAGGAAGGACAACGTCAGCAGAATGATGGAAACTGCAGCGGCCCCCACCGGATTATCACTCTCCACTTCCCCGAAAATAAAAACGGAAGAGACGAGTGTACGGCCCGGAATATTGCCTGCTACCAATACAACCGCTCCGAACTCCGCAAGCGCACGTGAGAAGGCCAGCATCCCGCCGCTGATCATCCCCGGTGCCATGGAGGGCAGAATCACCTGCCTGAATACACGGCTGCTCTTGGCTCCCATCGTATAAGCTGCTTCTTCCTCGGAAGGGTCAAGCTCCTCCAGCAGCGGCTGAACCGCACGGATTACGAAGGGGAAAGTTACAAAAACCATTGCGATTACAATCGCCGGCTGATGAAACACAATTTCAAAGCCCAGCGCCTCCGCGAGGCCGCCAATCAGGCTGCCTGGACCCAGCAGCAGGAGAATCATCAGTCCACCTACTGCTGTTGGCAGGGCAAAAGGCAGATCAACAAGACTGTTCAGCAATGACTTGCCGGGGAATTGATAACGAATAAGGACCCAGGCAATCATCGTGCCGAGTACAACATTAATAACTGTGGCAATAACGGCCAGTTTTAAGGTCAAGAATACCGACTTCCAGGCAATTGGGTCGCTTATGGCTTCAGCAAAACTGCCGAACCCTAGCGAAAATGAATTGTAATAAACGCCCAGTATAGGCAAAACGATAAGAATTACGAAATACAACAGTATAGTTGAGCGAAATCCCCAAGTCCAACCCTTGTGTCTAAGCAGCGAATTCAAGTTATAAGTCCCCCCACCTCCGGCTTACCGGTCGGTTTACTTGCCTTTATACCCATAATTATTCCTATTAATATACTTGGTTTAATATTATCACTACTTTACCAAATGCCTCTGGTATCGTCAATTACTTTCACAGACTTTTGGGGTAAAATATATTATCATTCCAACTTCTGTAGCACCGAAAGGAGATACTTACTAATGCTTCATACCATGGAGATCACGACCAGCAAGCGGGACGAATTGCGGGATATTACCCGCGAAGTTATTTCCTATGTTAAAAAGAGCGGTGTACAGAACGGGATTATCGTCGTGTATTGTCCGCATACCACCGCAGGAATTGCGATCAACGAAAATGCCGATCCCGACGTGAAGCATGATGTGCTGATGAGACTTGACGAAGTTTTTCCCTGGGAGCATCCCAACTACCGTCATGCGGAAGGAAATACCGCCGCTCATCTGAAATCGATTACTGCCGGTCCCTCACAGAGCATTATTATCCACGAAGGCGCGCTACTGCTTGGACGGTGGCAGGGCATCTACTTCTGCGAGTTCGACGGACCGAGACGGCGGCAGTGTTATCTGAAAATTGTCGAGGGGTAGGCAGACCCGAAAGTTATAGCTATTATTGTATAGAAAAAGCGGCTCCGCCAGTTACGGGGATCCGCCTTCTATACAATGTATAGCCTCTATAACACTTTCGCCATGCAAAGTTATACCAATGCAACGTTCTAAAGTGTGAAGAGCTAGAAAAACGGTATTTTTACAAACTGCGGCTTAGTACTTTGACATGTGTCAATGCGGCCTCTTTGACATCATCGAAAGAAACTTTATCCTGAATGTAATAAGAAATGAATCCGTGAGCGGATAAAAACAAGGTTAATGGCACGCTCTGCCAATCCTCCGAAACATAACCCTCTTCCTTCATATGGCTGCGTACAATACTTGAGAATAACTCAAAACATCGTCCCTGTTCCGCTCGACAATAAGCAAGCAGCTCTTCATCCCGGATCATGAACATAATCTCATATTGGTAAGGATGATCCAGTCCGAAGCGGATAAACTCCATAATAAGCTGTTCCACCCGGGTCATTCCCGGTTCAGGCGGTTTGTTCATTGCTTCATTAAGCAGTATTGCCACATGATTGAAATCCTCTACTACAATGGCGTAGAACAACTCCGCCTTTTCCTTGAAATGATAATAAAGAGAGCCGTGGCTATACCCCAAATGCTGACCGATGCTGCGCATGGAAATCGCCCGGTATCCTTTGGTGATAAACAGATGCCTTGCCGCCTCCAATATTCTTTCCCTCGACAACTCTCTCTCCACTGCTCTTCTTGCCATATCTTATTCCCCTTCGCTGTAGTAAAGCCGCCGCCCTTCAGTTACCAGGGATTGCCCCTCGGTAAGATCTGTTATCCATGCCTTAAATGCGTCGCCTTCATCATTTCGCGGGAGACACAGCAGCTTGACTTTATCTGTAAACGAAGTTTCTCCGGTCTTAATGCCTTTATTTCTCAGCTCATTTTCGACCTTGCCCAGCCAGGTGTACTCGATTTCCACGAATACTTCCCGCCTCAGCACACGGGTGATCACTTCTCCAGCTTCGAGTGCCAGCACTGCCCCATCCGTATACGCCCGGATTAGTCCTCCTGCTCCCAGCATGATGCCTCCAAAATAACGGGTAACAACAATTGCGACATTTTTAACACCTTGGTTGCGGATTACCTCCAAAATCGGTTTACCGGCCGTTCCACTCGGTTCCCCGTCATCCGATTGCCTCTGAATCTCGTCCCTCTCACCAATCGTATAAGCAGAGCAGTTATGTGTAGCATTCCAATGCTGCTTCTTGATGTTCTCGATAAATTGCACCGCTTCTTCTTCATTCTCCACCGGCATTACATGGCCGATGAAGCGTGATTTACGGATTACGACTTCCCGGAAACCGGGAGAACGCACCGTCCGATATTGTTCCAGCATCCTTATTCCAGTCCTTACCTACGTATGATAACTTGATATAGTTTAGGAGCAGCCCCGGTATGGATTACCTATGGACTGCTCCCTGATGATTACTTAGTATGAATGTTCTGTGTTAGGCAGGTACTACTCAGTAAGTCTGGCTTCGAGCTCAGCCTTTTCTTTCTCGTAACCCGGTTTGCCCAGCAGCGCGAACATATTTTTCTTGTATGCTTCTACGCCCGGTTGATCGAACGGGTTAACACCCAGCAGATATCCGCTGATACCGCAGGCTTTTTCAAAGAAATACACCAGATAACCGAAAGTATAAGGCGTTTGATCAGGGATGGTAACGATCAGGTTCGGCACTTGTCCGTCCGTGTGCGCCAGCATGGTTCCCTGGAAAGCCTTCTTGTTAACGAAATCCATTGTCTTGCCGGTCAGGAAGTTCAGACCGTCCAGATCATCCGGATCGTTCTCGATCGTTACATGATGCTCCACCTTCTCCACTTGGATAACTGTTTCAAAGATGTTGCGGTTACCCTCCTGAATGAATTGGCCCATCGAGTGCAAATCTGTGGAGAAGTCTACAGAAGAAGGATAGATTCCTTTGAAATCTTTGCCTTCGCTTTCGCCGTAAAGCTGTTTCCACCACTCCGATACAAAATGCAGGGACGGCTCGTAGTTTACGAGAATTTCCGTTGTTTTGCCTTTGCGGTATAGAGCGTTACGTACTGCAGCATATTGATAGCTCTGGTTAGTAGCCACGTCAGGGTTGTTGAACTCATCTGCTGCGGCTGCGGCCCCTTGCATCATTTCTTCGATGTTGATTCCTGCTACGGCGATTGGCAGCAAGCCTACCGGCGTCAGCACGGAATAACGGCCGCCTACATCATCAGGAATAATAAACGACTCATAGCCTTCTTCATTAGCCAGCTTCTTGAGCGCGCCTTTCTCCTTATCAGTAGTAGCGTAGATGCGTTTGCGTGCTTCTTCCTTGCCATATTTCTTCTCCAGCGCTGCGCGGAAAATGCGGAAGGCAATAGCCGGTTCAGTGGTTGTTCCGGATTTGGAAATGACGTTCACGGAGAAGTCTTTGCCTTCTACAAGATCAAGCAGGTGCGTGATGTATGTAGAGCTGATATTGTTACCGGCAAAATAAACTTCCGGCGTCTTGCGTTGGTCCTTCGAAAGGTTATTGTAGAAGGAATGCGAAAGTGCCTCAATGGCAGCACGCGCGCCCAGATAAGAACCGCCGATACCGATAACGATGAGTACATCGGAATCATTTTGAATTTTCTTGGCAGCTTGTTGAATACGTGCGAACTCTTCCTTGTCATAGGCTGTAGGCAGATCAATCCAGCCAAGGTAGTCGGAACCTGCGCCACTCTTGTTGTGAAGCTGTTCATGAGCCAATTTCACGGGAGCGGCAAAATAATCGATCTCTTGCTGGCTGAAGAAGGAAAGAGCTTTGGTGTAGTCAAAATTAATCTTCTTGGACATCGGTAATGGTAACCTCCTGTTTATCTCTTTAGATTTGACACCGTTTGTTACAACTTTATAATTAGGATACTTTAAATCGCCTTGACTGGCAAGGTCTTAAGGCACATCCCCGGCTTTAGAACCATGTTTTTGGAAGTTTCATGGAAGCGTTTGCCGTGTAATCATGGGAGCCTCTCCTGTGGAACAAGCCCGGGTGCCGTGATAGAATGTAGAAAAACATGGCTAAAGAATCTGAGCCGGGAACTACTGGTTCAATTTCTATAGTAATCTCAAAGAGCGAAGGTGGAAATGGAATGAAACAGATCGGCTTTATTGGACTCGGTACAATGGGAGCCCCCATGGCTTCCAACCTTCTGCGCGGCGGTTTTCAGGTTACGGTATATAACCGTACAGCCGCTAAATGCGAGCCTCTCGTTGCAGAAGGCGCGTTGAGTGCATCTACTCCGCAGGACGCGGCAGAGGGTAAGGATGTTATTATGACCATGATCAGCAATGATGATTCGATCCGGGAAGTATTCTACGGCCAGGGCGGCATCCTGGAGGCCCTTAAACCGGGAGCCGTTATCATCGATTCCAGTACGATCTCACCCGGACTGGTGCGGGAAATCGCAGCCGCGGTGGAAGAACGCGGCGGGAAATTCCTCGATGCGCCTGTCACCGGCAGTAAACCAGCGGCTGTCGAAGGCACGCTGGTATTTATGGTTGGTGGCAGTGCAGAGGTGATTGAAGAACACCGCGATATCTTCGACACACTTGGCCGCAAGCTGCTGCACATGGGTGACAACGGCAGCGGTGCCGTTGCCAAGCTTGCTCATAATGCTATGGTCGGGATTCATAATGTCGCCCTCGCTGAAGGCTTCTCTATCGCCGTGAAGTCAGGCGTTCCTGCGGACAAATTCCTTGAGCTCGTCCAGAACGGTTCAGCCGGCAGCAAGCAGGCAGAGCTCAAAGGCCGCAAAATTATCGAAAATGACTTCAGCAACCAATTCTCACTCGCACTAATGCTGAAGGACCTGAAGCTCGCCTCCTCGCTCAGCGATTCCACAGGTGTGCCTTCACCAATGCTTGGCCTTGCCAAAAGTATGTTCCAAGCCGGATATACCCAAGGGTATGGTGATGAAGATCTCTCTGCTGTCGTCAAATGTTATGAAGAGTGGATCGGCCAGAAGATTGGCGCTGGCGCTAGCCATGAGTAGAAATTTAATTTATAGATTAAACTTAAGATTTCCCCATTTGGGCGAGAACGTAACTACGGTGAATATTTGGACTTCCGGCCGCTGTTGTCCCCAGATTTCTTGATTTAACCCGCTATATGCGGTGGAAATCCGGTGACTGGTTACTAGAGTAAAGAGCTGGTTTGTACCCAGCCCCTCCTCATCAAACCGTACGTGAGGTTTTCCCTCATACGGCTTTCCGATGTTCGTCACTCATGGGCATGCAACCTTCACGGCCTTGGCTCCATAAGCTAGTTTCC